>CAZUQS010000045.1:0-9239 GCA_964622615.1 uncultured Candidatus Izemoplasmatales bacterium
CATCTTTTTCTAAATATCTTGGTAGTTTTACTTTTCCTGATTTCTTACTTTTAATCGAACCAAAAAATGCTTTCATTGCTTCATCGACTTTTCGTATTACACTTTGTCCTTGGGTACTGTTCAGTATTTTATAATGTTCGCTTTCTCTTGATAGAAGCATATAGTTATCTGTATAAGTTAAATACGTTCCAGTTTTAAAAAAATGTTGCCGAACATTATATAAAGCCTCATTGTATAAGTTCTTTGATGTATGCAATAGCCAGCGAATAAATATCTGGTCATTTTTAGATAACTTTAACTTCGTTTTTATCGCTTTATATCTCATCGTTTACCCCTCCTTTCTATAGTATTTTCTTACCTATATTATACCATTAATTGGAGGGGGTTTGGGGACCTTATATATTATTTATATATATTATTTAGTGTAATATGCAAATACAATTTCTTATTAAATAAAAAAGAGGTGATTTACACCTCAAATTTTATGAAAAGGCTTTCTGCCTTCTTATTTACAAAGTACAGGAAACCACTAAAGATTAAAAAGTTAAATGAACTCACCAATAGCAACCCTATTTCGAATGACATGGATTTCGTTATTAGATAATACAACAATCCGTTAACAACAAGTATCGAAAACCCGCCAAAAATTCCAATTATAGCAGCAGCACTTTGTTTTACAACAACTGCTGGATTTCGAAAGTCAAACTTTGGAAAAAACAGATTCACAACCGAACCATATACCGTTATGACAAGAGATAAACTAATCGTAAATATCATCATCAAGAATAACCTAATTAGTTCAATTTGAGCACTATATGAAAGTAAAAATATTGTGATCAAAGCAACCGGTAATCCAAGTAAAACATTAAATAACATTTTACCGTACATAACCGTTTGTGGTTTGATTGGTAATGATTTTAAAGTTGAAAAATGTTTGCCTTCTAATGACAGTGACATAGCTGTAGAACACACTGTAGTTAAACAAAAACCAATTAAGATAAGAATTACAAGTTCAAAATCCAAACCTGTACCAATGAATTGACTTAAATAACTCTGAATTTCATCGGTGAAGAATAGACTCGCTATACCAAGAACAAACATAAGAACCACACCAAACCCTACATTCAATGCATAAATTGGGATGCTAAAAAATGTTCTTGATTCTTTCATCGCTATACTAGCAATCATACTTCTACTTTTACTAACCACAGCTTTATTGTTTTTCCTTGTAACTTTGGATAACCCTCTTTGATTGGTACTAATAACCAACTTTTGAATTCCAAGTATAAATCCTGTGAATAGTATTGCATTCGTTCCTAGTAATAACAATAAACTAACAAAATTATGATCATTTACTGCTTCAATAAACCATTTGATTGGAGGGTAATACTTGCTTAAACTCTCCATAAATGCTCGTTGATTTAGTAATGGATTCGTACCTCCAACCGAATTGAGTGAAAATGATAAATACATAATCCCTATAAATACCCCAAACAGCAAAATGATGTTTACTAAATTGCTTTTTCTGAATTTCGATGTAACCCTCGCAATCAACAACGAAATAAACGAAAATATGATTGTTGGTATTAAAGGAACCGTAAAACTAGCAACAATAAATAATATCAAACTCAGTGTATCAAATCCAGAATGATAAAAATATGAAAACGCGATTGGTCCTAAAAACATAATGATACTCAAATATATAAACGTTAACATTACCGTTACCTTTGCAAGGATTACGGTTCTTGTTTTTATTGGCAAAGGTCCCAATATTTCATAATCTTTATAATTGAATAAATACCCATTTGCCCGAAACAATACAAACATCATTGCCAAAGATGTAGAATAGATAAAACCATATACTAAAAGGATTTCAATAAGACCTAATTGATTTAACATGTCACCTAAATAAAAGAACATACTTCCAAATGCGAATAAAAAACTACCTAAAGCATAAAGCATCAACAACCCAATTAGAATTATTTTCCCTACGCTCTTCTTTTTGTCAGTTCCCAGGAATTTTTTTAATCCGAAATTTTCTTTGAAGAAGATTCTTAATAAGGACTTATACATATTATTCGTTTAACATCTCTAGGAAGATATCTTCTAAAGAATGATCCTTTATAACGTCTTCTGTTAGTCCATTTGCAACAATTTTTCCCTTTTGTATAATAGCAACTTTCGTACATAGCTTTTCAGCAACTTCTAACACGTGTGTGGAGAAAAAGATTAAAGAACCTTTTGAACACAACTCTTTAAAAACTTCTTTTAATAGATAACTTGCTTTTGGGTCCAACCCTACAAACGGTTCATCTAATAACATAACCTTTGGTTCATGAATTAAAGCACCCATAACCACGGTTTTTTGTTTCATACCGTGAGAATACGATGAAATCGGATTGTTCAGTACATCTTTCATTTCAAACATCTCTGCGTATTTGTCAATCAGTATTTTACGTTTATTACTTTCGACTTCAAATACATCACCAATAAAATCCAAATATTGGATACCGGTTAACGATTCATAGATGTCAGGGTTATCCGGAATATACGCAATCAGTTTCTTTGCTTCCAAAGGTTCCGTTTTGATAGACTTTCCGAAAATTGTAATTTCTCCTTCATCAAAATTAATAATACCAGAAATAGACTTTAGTAATGTCGTCTTTCCAGCTCCATTATGGCCAATAAAACCATAAATATCTCCTGGTTCAATTTGTAAATTAATGTTATCACATGCTTTTGTAACATTGTTGTATGTCTTAGACATATTCATAATTTTTAACATTCGTATTCCCCCTTTACGGTAATTATATCATAATCAATAATAATATGCAATAATCTAAAATAATTAAAAGTAATATAATATGTTTTACTTGATTTTTCAAAGACAATAAATTATAATAAATAATGCTGCTCCTATAGTTTAATGGCAAAACACAGCAATGGTAATGCTGAGATCCAAGTTCGATTCTCGGTAGGAGCACCATTTAAGAAAAAAACGGGTAAATTTTACCCGTTTTATTATTGTAAAGTAGTACCTGAATAAATGATATTCCCTTTTACCTTAGATAAGTCTGCGGATCTAAATATTCTGCAGTTTCTACCGATAACCATATTTTTAGGAATTGTAATCGATTTACCCAATACAGTAATACCATTTTCTAATAATTCAGGACGTTCAATATTTGGTGTGTAATCTTCACCAAAACCAACCATTGCTCCTTCTCCGATAACCGTGTGTTTATCGATAATGCAATTATCAACGATTGCTCCTGCTTTGATTTCAACATCATTTAATAGGATAGAATTTGTGACTTTAGCCAATGGATGCACCACAACTCCCGGACTTAATACCGAGCGTTCTACGTGTCCGGCAACAATTGAACCATTTGATAACAATACTTGCTTGATTTCTGCTTTAGAACCAACCTTAACAGCTGGTAGTTCTTCTGATCTGGTATAGATTTTCCATTTTGAATCATACATATCTAGTTGAATCTTATCTACGGTTTCAATCAACCCTAAATTGGTTTCTAGATATGAATCATACGTTCCAACATCTTTCCAATACCCAAAGAATTTATAAGCATACACTGGATGCTTCTTAATCATATCTGGAATGATATGTTTTCCAAAGTCCAAATCTTCTATGTCATTATTTCCTAAGAATTCCAACAGAATATCTTTATTAAAGACATAGATGCCCATAGAAGCTAACGTAAGATCGGTTACTTTTGGTTTTTCAACAAAGTGAGTTACTTTTAATTCATCATCAGTAGCCATCATTCCAAAACGATGTGCTTCTTTCGGTTCAATCACATTACATCCAACGGTTAATAATGCACCTTTTTCAATATGCGCTTGAATCATTTTACGGTAATCCATCTTATAGATATGATCACCAGATAAAATCAATACGATATCTGGATTCACTTGTTCAATATAATGGACATTTTTACGAACTGCATCTGCGGTTCCATTGTACCAAGAACTATGAGGTTGTAATAACGTAACTTTAGTATCTCTTCTATCTAGATCCCAAGGTTTTCCAGAACCGATATGATCATTTAATGAAAATGGTAAATATTGTGTCAATATTGCAATATCGTAAATATTAGAATTCGCACAATTACTCAAGGTGAAATCAATAATTCGATATTTGCCAGCAAAAGGCACAGAAGGTTTCACTCTATTTTCGGATAAGATATCCAATCTAGAACCTCTTCCTCCAGCTAATATTAGTGCTAATACTTTCATATGAACCTCCTATTTTTTTAAAACTTCTTTATAAGCAGCCCGGTATGTCTTAGCTGATTGACTCCAAGAGTAATCCGCTTGCATAGCTTGCTTTATTAATATCTTCCATGATGTTGGATTGTGAAAATACAAATGCATAGCATAGCGTATCACATGCATCATATCATGAGCATTGAAATTGGTGAAACTAAATCCGTTTCCAATCTTATCATACTCATTATATGGGTGTACAGTATCCACTAAGCCACCTGTTTCTCTAACAATTGGGATGGTTCCATATTTTAACGCTATGATTTGTCCTAAACCACATGGCTCAAATTTAGATGGCATCAAGAACATATCTACACCACTATAAATCATTTGAGCTATTTTATTGGAATACCCAATATAGACTCTTACTTTATCCGGGTATTGTTGTTGTAGCTTTACGAAATAATCTTCGTATTGTTTCTCTCCAGAACCTAACACAACAAAATAAAAATCATCAATTTCAAGCATTTCATCAAAAACTCTCTTAATTAAATCAATTCCCTTTTGGCTAACCAATCTCGAAATAATACCAATTACTGGTTTATCCAAAGCAAAACTTACACCAAGTTCTTTAAATAGAGCTTTTTTATTTTTTTGTTTCCCTTGTTCAAAATTCTCAATTGAATAATTAAATGGTATCAACTTATCATGTTCAGGACTAAATTCGGAATAATCAATTCCATTTAATATACCTAACAGACTACTTCCGCGTTGTCGTAATAAGTTTTGCATACCATATCCAAAGTAATCGGTTAAGATTTCTGATGCATATGTAGGTGAAACTGTTGTAATCAAATCTGCAGTAATGATACCTGCTTTTAAGAAATTCAAAAATCCTTCAAACTCCATCTTTGGATCATATTTCATATTAAACAAAGAATAGTCTTCTAAAGGAAAAATACCTTGATATGCAAGATTATGGATGGTTAATACGGTTTTAGCAGGAATTTTATCTTTATACTTTGTTTTTAGTAATAAAGGAATCATTCCTGTATGCCAGTCATGAACATGAACAATATCAGGATTGTAATCCATTTGAATAAGAGCTTCTAAAACAGCTAGTTGATAAAACACAAATCGTTTGGACTCGTCCGCGTAATTATATACGTTTTCTCTTGATCCAAAGTAAAACTCATTATCGATGAAGTAATAGGTAATATTTCCTTTTTTCAACTCTTTAATACCAACGTATAGATTAGTTTCCAACCCCATTTGAATCGTAAAATTCAATACATCAGTAGTATTTTTTTTATATTTAGCAGGTATTGCTTTATAGTAAGGTAAAAACACGATAACATCTGCTCCTCGTAATCGTTTGATTTCTCCAGGTAAAGACCCAACAACGTCTGCTAGACCTCCAACTTTAACAAATGGTGTACATTCTGCACTAATATGAACAATTTTTAGCATAATGATACCTCCTATGTATAATTATAGCAAAATTCACTATATAATTCCAGAAATACAATAAAAAACTCAAATTAACCAACTCTATAAATATCGGCCATGAAGTAATGACATTGCAATATATGTTGTTTGCATCAAAAGGAGCATTAATAATACTGCTGGGAGTGATAATGGTGCAATTAGGAATACTCCAGGTAAGACAGTGAAACAAAATGCAGATACTACAAATGCAAAGATGATTAATGTCGTTCGTAATCTGTTTAATGGATAGGACGTATTAGCTAAAATTAGCCAATACGCGAATGTAGCTGCGATAATACCTACTGTCGATATTTCTGCATCTGTTAACCCATAAAAGGCACCAGAAAAGATATATACTCCGAGTAGATTTGCGATAATGATTAAAACCCCAGGAACAACAAATTTCATCACATTCTTAAAGAACACGCCTTTAAACATCTGGTTATTAGACTCAAGAGCCATCCAGAATGTTGGTATCCCAACAATAAAGGTCTCAATGACAAACATTTGAATTGGTTCAAATGGATAGATTTGTGAAGTTAATAGTAAAATAAAGGTTAAAACAATCGTATACAGCGTTTTGGTTAAGTATAGCACAGACGCTTTTTCTAAATTACAGACGATTTGTCTTCCTTCTTTTACCACTTTAGGTAGATTGGAAAAATCATTATCAAGTAATACTAAATGGCTTATATTCCTCGTTGCGTCTGTACCACTTGCAAACGAAACCGATACATCCGCTTGTTTTAAAGCTAGAATATCATTGACTCCATCCCCAATCATACAGACTTTGTGGTTATCTTTTTGTAAACATTCAATCAGTAATTTCTTTTGTTCTGGATTGACCCGACCAAATACAGTGTACTGATTCGCTATCATCGGCATCTCTTCGTCGCTAATGTCTTCTAATGAAATGTACTGATCAGCATTTAGAATACCAGCACGCTTAGCTACTTCGGAAACTGTCAAGGCATTATCACCACTGATGACTTTAACGTTGACATTAGAATCAGCGAATTCTTGAATCGTACTCGGAGCGGTGTCACGAATATGATCATCGATTATAATTAGAGCTACTGCTCTTGCTTTACCAGTGAATTTATCATTTGATATTGCATCAACTTCGGCTAAAAGCAATACCCGTTGGCCCTTTTTTGCGTATTTCTCTACTTCTTTCTTTATATTGGTATATTGACCACGATAGATCATTTCAGGTGCGCCTATGGCGAATATTCCGTTTTGAAGTTTTACCAAGGAGTATTTATTCTTAGAATTGAAATCTACAGAAGTTCTTGCTTTGATGATTTCAGATGATTGAAAATACAGTTTCAATGCTTTTGCAGTTTGATTGTCATCCTTCAATGCAAAATTCATCGAACTGACAATATTCTTAATATCTTTAGTAGAATACTGTTGTTCGGAAAAGTCTTTTAGGATTTCAAACTTTTCAACATTCATTGTTCCATCAGTGATAGTTCCAGTCTTATCCAAACACAAAGTATCAATCCGAGCAATGGTTTCAATCGAATAAAGTTCTTGAACCAGTGTATTCTTCTTTGCGAGCTTCACTACAGAAACTGTAAAGGTCATTGTAGTTAATAAGAATAATCCAGATGGAACCATCGCAACCATGGATCCAGCCATCTTCCTTACTGCTAATTCAAAGAATACAGTATTGGCTATAAAATCTGGTAAATAATCGTAACCAGAACTACGATATACATTATAAAAGGTCATAAGTCCCAAAGGAATGATGATAATACCAATTCCTGTAAGTAGTTTTTTTAAGGTATTTAAAATAACAGATTTTGGTTTATTCAAGGTTTTCGCTTGGTTTTGTAAAGAATCGATATAGTTGTCTTTACCAACAGCTATTACTTTACAAAATGCTTCACCAGAAACAACATAAGATCCAGAATACAATGAATCGCCAGTCTTCTTAACAATTGTTTGAGATTCTCCGGTGATGTTTGCTTCATTTACGGTGAGTATTCCATCTTCAATGATGGAATCTGCAACAATCTGTTTCCCTGTTTTGTAAAGTACAATGTCATCCAAAACAATATCTTCAATATCAATATCTAAGAACAATTCTTCTCTTACAACCGTTATATGATGTTCGGTGATTAGCGATAGTTTCTTAATGATTGACCGGGCACGAAATTCTTGAACAACACCAATTGTTGTATTGATTAAGGCAATCACCATAAACCACATATTGCGATAACTTTGAATTGAAAATAAGAGAATCGCTAAAAGGAATAAAATCATATTAAAGAATGTAAATACATTCGAACTAATGATTTCCCAGTTTGTTTTTAAATTTGCTTGTGTCTTAATGTTGTTTTTGCCCAAAGAATTGCGTTCATTCACTTCTTCAATATGCAAACCTTTTGGGTAGTATTTTGATTTCGCCATATTTATCACCATAATTATTATATCAAATTACTAATTGCTTTACAATAAGCGCTTTCCCAAAAAAAAGAACACTAAATTAGTGTTCAAAAATACTACCACCGATAAACTCTCTTAGCAGAGAATTTCTAGGAACGTAGGACGAATCAACTTCATCAAAATACTTTAAGAATTTCAACAAGCGGTTTGCTTGTACAAAGTACTCGGAATCTGAATCTATTTGCATCAATGCATCTTCTGCGTATTTCTTTAATACGGAAAACTCGTAAGTTAATTCTGAATTGAAAATGAAATCAGAATTTTCTAAATGCGGATAAATCCACTTGTATTCTCCTCTTCTTACAGATGGCCACATAGACAATGTTTTCTCAGGAGACGTATTTCTAAATTGTAGATCACGTACTATCCTTCTTAGCAATCTTAAATCCGTTAAGTTGATTGGATTGCTATTGTCAATATTGATCTGAGCAAATGGAGAAATATAGATTTTATATTTTTGCTCATTAGGTATCATTTCGGATAATTGATTATTCAAAGCGTGAATTCCCTCAATAATAATTGGAGTTTCCGAATCAATTTTTATTGGAGCGGTCCAGGTTCTATCTTTTGTTGTAAAATCAAAGATTGGTAAGCGAACTTCTTTTCCGGCAATTAAATCCAATATCGTATTATTGAATAATTCAATATCCAAGGATTCGATATGTTCTAAATCAGATTTTCCGAATTCATCTTTTGGAGCTTTATCCGGATGTAGATAGAAGTTATCAATGGAGATCATAATTGGATGAATTCCATAATCATCCAATGTAATATCCAAACGTTTAGAGAATGTTGTTTTCCCAGAACTACTAGGTCCTGCAATTGCGATTAAACGAATGCTTTTGCGCGAGCGTATATCATTCGCAAGAGTTTTTAGTTGTTGATTATGGTGTTCTTCACACTCATATACAAACTCTTCTGCTTTGTTGTTTTCTACTAATTCATTAATCTTATATATCATATCTGCATTCAATTTGGATGCAAACTGTTCTGCTTCATTCAACACATCAAAGAACTTAGGTGAATCTGAAAATTCTGGAATCTCACCTTTCTCTTCTCTTCTTGGATAT
>CAZUQS010000046.1:0-9198 GCA_964622615.1 uncultured Candidatus Izemoplasmatales bacterium
TAAAGTCGCTTTAATAATTTGTACTGTCGTATGAAGTTTTTACAACTTGATAAACAACTTCTTTTGGAATATCTCCATAGTTGTTTGCTTTAAACCAAAGTTCATCTCTTGTACTCTTATTCTTAGAAATTGTAGGATATTTAATGATTAATCGAATTCCTTTTTCAAGTTCATATTTAAATGCTAATCGATAATAATTACCAAAATTCATTAGTACTAAGAATGGTTTTCTATCTACGTAGAATGTAATTCTATCATCATCCAATTTCGTAACAACTTGTGGCAACTCTCTCACGTAAGCAACCAATTGATCAAATGTAGGATCTAAAGGTTTAAACATTTTCGGTTTTTCGATGTAATACTCTATCGAATTTGGTTGATTCGATGAAGGGTTTGTTTTTGTAAATTCTGGATCTACAGTAACGTCTTCATAAATCATATTTGTTGGGTCTAGATTTTGTTCTCCTGATACGATTGTTTGTGAATGTGATACAATCATCGTTTTTCTTCCATCGTTCGGAGTAACTACGACTTTATTCGATTGTCCTTTTTTATTGCGTTTCTTCACTGGTTGAGGTTGATTGCCTTTTTTTGGTTGATGTTCTAGCATGTCCTCAATCTCTGATTCTAATTCATCTTGTTCTGCATGACGTTTTTTAGAAATAGCGGTAAATATGATATGTAACACATATAATAGTACGCCTACTGCAGCAACTAATGCAAAGTAATAAGATCCCATTGCAGAATAGTTGGTTACTTTATAACTG
This sequence comes from uncultured Candidatus Izemoplasmatales bacterium, assembly GCA_964622615.1. Taxonomy (GTDB): domain Bacteria; phylum Bacillota_I; class Bacilli_A; order Izemoplasmatales; family Hujiaoplasmataceae; genus 4572-104. The sequence goes on from CAZUQS010000046.1 coordinate 768, forward strand.
TAGAACCAAAAAGTCAATCCGCCAGCTATAACAGCAAATTCAAATAGTAGAATAAAATGCATCACTCGCTTGCCATTTGATTCTTCTCTAAATGTATTTGCAAATATATGACCATAAATAATCATATTCAATACAATGATACCAAAGAATCCAGTAATTAATAAATTAACAGTGCTTGGGGTAATTGTATAAATATAATAATTTAATAAACCACCATAAATCAAAATGCCTATTGTAAAAATGTATAATGGTAGGAACGCTGCTCTACCTGTACTTCTGTTTACATGATTGTAATTATTGTATTCGCTATTAGCAAATAACAAATACACCAAACTAACAATCAATGCGAAACCAGCAATACCACCTTTTATGTACATCTCATAACTTGTTAATATTGGAACTGCCACACCCCATTGAGAAATATTATTCCATGGAACTGCGGCTAATGAAACTAATAGTACGATAACTACTATAAAAAAACTAGCAAAAAACTTTTTCATTAAATTCACCCCTTAAATGCATATATATAGAATTATATAAAATAAACACATACATGTCAATAAACCAATGCTATTTAGCAAAATGTTTTATTACAAATAAATGCTAATTTAACAGAAAATGCGACACCATACGGCATAAATTGATTTTTTCATGGATTATTTTCATTTTTTTCGGGCAAAACGTTTGCATTCAAAAATAACATAGTTTATAATAAACATAGCATGAGAAATTGTTTACTTACAAATTTCACAAATAAAATATTTTATAAGGAGGTAGGTTATGCAAGTTTTAAAAGAAACAGTTAGAAATTCGATTGTTGATGGAGCGATTACTGAGTTTTTCCAAAATGGATTCCAAAAAGCAAATATGAGACGCATTGCTGATAATGCTAATATCACTGTTGGGAACATTTATCGTTATTACACGAACAAGGAACAACTGTTCAACGAAATTTTACTACCTGCGCAAAGAGCTATTGATGATTTAGAGAGTTTTGATCAAAAACTTCATGTTACGAGAATCGATAGTCAAGAAGATGTAAATCAATTAGTACAATACGTCATCAATGTATTGAAACCTTATACAAGAGAAGTATTTATAATGATATACAATTCCGAAGGCACTCATTATCAACAAGTAAAATCTCAATTAGAAAAACTAGTCGTTAGTAAAATTAACAGTATTTATCCAAGACAATTCGACAGATATTTTTTAAGTGTGTTAGCACAAAGCTTTATTCAAGCTGTGTTCCATGTATTTAAGGAAAATGTAAACAACATAAGAAAAATCCAAGAATACATTACACAATTAGTTGTTTATTTCTTCCGGGATTTAGACAAAAGACTATTTTAAAAAACCCTCAATTTTGAGGATTTTTTTTTACATTTTTTCTAATTCTAAAATGTTTGTTTTTCCTATAATTGTTTTTGGTAGTTCTTCCAAAACAACAATCTTAGAAGGAACAGCATACTTTGATATATTGGTCTTGATAAATTCCTTTATTCGTTCATCTGGGATTGGAGTAACTCCCTTATTCCATACAACAAATAATGTTATCAACGACCCTTTTTCACGATCAGGTTTTCCTGTGATTGCAACTTCACTGATTTCAGAAAAATTCATTAAGAAGTTTTCGATTTCTGCAGGTAAAACCTGCATTCCGGACACTTTAAATATTCGTTTTAATCTCTGCTTAAAATGCACATAACCCCCGGTATCCATAAAACCTAAATCACCAGTTCTCACCCATTTTTCGCCATTGATTTCAATTATTGTATCAGATGTTGCTTCCAAATCATCTAAATATCCATTCATCATTGTAGGACCGCTTACGACGATTTCGCCTGCGGTGTCATGATTCAATAATTCTTTTGTTCTTTGATTAATAATTCCCATTTGGATACCAGGAAGTGGTTTTCCAACAGTTCCTTTCTTTCGGTTACCTAATGTGTTAACAGAGGATACTGTAACCACTTCGGTAAGTCCATATCCTTCCAATAATCTTGCTTTAGAATGATAAATAGTCATTGCCTTATCAAAACGATTAGTCAAGTCTTGAACTACATAATCGCCCCCAACATATGCTTGATCAATGTTCCTAATTTCCTTGCAGTGGAAGTTTTTATTTTTCAATAGACTTTCAAATATAGAAGGTACACCAATTATAAAATTACAGCGATTTTTCTTGATTAATTTTACAGTTTCTTCGCTTGAAAACTTCGGCATTAATGTATCAACTCCACCACACATTAACATACCGTGAACTCCCATACAGAGTCCAAAACCATGAAACATTGGAAGTACAGCTAACATATGTTTATCTTTAAAATTGTTGCGACCCATTACATAGGGAACTTGTGACGCTAAATAATTAATTGCATAGTTTGATAACTCGATGGTCTTAGGTTCTCCAGATGTTCCACCTGAATGAAGCAAGAAAGCCGTTTTCTTAACATCTACTTTTACTGATTTTGGGATGTATCTGGAATATAGTTTTTTGATTTTAATCACTCTAGAACTATAGTTTATATGTTTCAGTTTTTTTCTGTTAATCAGTTTATATCCAAGTTTTTTAACAAACCCAAATTCATTGACTGGACTAACCAAAATTAATTTTTTGTTGTCTGATTGCAGTACATCTTTATAATGATCATAGAAGGTATCCATGATTATCAAATGATTCGATTTGGTTGTTTCCATAAACTTTCTCATTTGAATAACGGGAGTCAAAGGATGAACCATATGACAGATTACTCCAAGTTTATTCAAGGCGTAAAACGCGAATATAGCCTCAAAGACATTCGGCATTGCGAGTGTTACAACATCTCCTTTATTCAAAATAAGCTCGTCAAACCCTCCAGATAATGAATCAATCTTCCGAATTAACTCTTTATAATTGATATATTTACCCTTAAATAACAATGAATTGTTTTTTGGATATTTTAAAGAGGTATCTAGTACTGTTTCATACAATGTTTTGTTATAATCCATATATTTCCTCCAATTAAATGCGGTACCCAAATAGATATCCGATCATATATACAAGTCCAAGTAATACAAATTGATGCGTTAAAAATATAATTAATGAATTTCTACCTACAAATGTGAAAATATTTTTCTCCGTAATTTTGGCGTTTGGTATTAGACTTACCCTATTCTTATAGAACACATTTCCAATTACGGTACCAATCATAATGATTCCGGTATACGGAACCAATCCAAAATAATCAGCCCCAAATGCTTTGGTCCCCAGGATAATTCCTGGAATTGCTTCAAAACTCAAAGCATGGATATAGTTTAACTGCCAAAATTCAAACGATATACCCCAAATGATAATAAGGGAACCTACTGTGAAAATAAAGATATCGTTGTTCCAAAGTTTTCGAAATAGATAGGTAATCAATGTTGCAAATCCATACATGTGAATAATCCCAAAGATGATGAACACCCGCATTCCCGTAACCTCTTGTAATAGAGCGGTAATTCCAGTTATCAACCCAGCTACAATCAACAATTTAAGACTTCTACTTAGATTTGATTTTGAGAAGGTGAAACTAATACCGGATATAAGAAGAAACAACGCTACGAAGAATATATGACCAAAAAACCGTAATTCAGAGCTCCAATACAATACAGCTGTATTGTTCAACCAATTAAAAACGGTGTTGTTTACTTCATTAAAATTGCTAAAGTAAGAATCAATATTTCTAAAGTCATAATTTAAATGATCAAAAATCATCATTATAATTGCAAAGCCTCTTAAGAAGTCTAATTCCCAAATACGTGTTTTTTTCATCTATTCACCTTAAAAATTATTAGTATCATTATATCATAAAATTATTTTATTTATCAAGTTTAACCAATAAATATCGATGCTCATCCGTATATATAGTGAAAAGGAAATTTCGCACTTTAAAAAACATTGTTATGTTATAATAATCGTAGGAGTGATGACCTTGATAAATTATGAAGATTACTTAGATGATTTAATTCAAAAAGACAATGAAGCCTTTAAAGTGATTTATGAAAACACAAATAAAGGTGTTTTCTCTATGATAATTTCCATCGTCTATAATAAAGCCGTCACTGAAGACTTGATGCAGGACACTTACATGAAAATGATTCAGAAGATTCATCAATTCAAACGCGGAAAAAACTTCTACGCTTGGCTACTTCAAATCGCTAAAAATACTGCTTTAGACCATTATCGAAAAGAAAAAAGAATGACCGTAGTTGATCCGCAAGAAAACGAACACTTGTTTAACAGTGCATCGAATGATCCAGATCATTATGCAGTATATGATATGATCAAAACACTCAACGAAGATGAAAAACAGATTGTATTGTTACGAGTCGTATCCGATACAAAATTCAAAGACATCGCAGCTTCCTTAAATAAACCAATTGGCACGGTGTTGTGGATATATAATAAAGCAATAAAAAAATTACAAAAAATCAATCGAGAGGAGTAAGTTTATGAAAAAGACAGATTTAATACAAAAGATAAAAGAATCCGCTATTAATGAAATGCCTGACGTAATGGATCGCATAGATATTTCAAAAATACAGATAGATGAACCAGAAACTGTTAAATCTCCTTTTAACCTTAAAAGAACTGTTTCATTAACTTTCGCATCTCTATTTCTGATATTATCTGGTGTATTCACGTATAACTTTGCGTATTTGCCAAATGTTACCAATACGTCTCCTTTAGAATCCAATACGGAACTCATTGGATTCCAAACTGTTTCTTCTGCTTCACTACTTTCTACGTTCGATATTACGGAATTATCATTCAACGAAAACAATTTTGTTGTTCAAGAGTTGAGTGAAACCAGCTTTGATTTAGAAGACAATATCGATCTAGTCAATAAATATTTGAGTTTAGCAGAAACCGTGCTTGGTTCCCAAGAACAATTTATATATGAAGCAATCGAATCCGATAATCCTGATTACGAATATGCTTACCAATATAAAGGTGTCGATTTAGCTGGGAACTTGATTCAATATCGTTGGTTCTATAATGAAATCGAAGTCGAGGGAAACACCAATCAAATAGGTATCTTAATGCACAATCAAACTCAATATCACTTCAGTATGATTACTACTTCACCTAATGATGTTCCAGTTACAAGATATCATGTTGGGATCGATGATCAAAACTATATTCAAGTTCTCAATTTTAGTACGAAATACAAACAACGATTTAACTATAAAGTCTATGTCAACGGAGAACTTGATAATGAGAGCGAATTAATATTATCATCTAAGAAAGGCACCCTAAGTGCTCAAATCAATATCAAGAATCGTTTAAACGAAGAAATTGATTTGGATATTCAAAGAGAAACCCTAGAAGGCGAAATGCAACAGTTCAATGTGCAATATCGTCTAAAATCTCAAAACCAAAAATTTAATGGCGAATTCAACGTTAACTTAGAAATGAATCAAGCAACTCAAATGTATCAATATAAATACAAAATAAACAATCAACAAGTTATTATTGAAGATCGTCCTACTAAAGGCAATGAAAAAGCCAAAGATGATGATTTCACTTCAGGAAACTACAATGGACCAGTTACAACAGCACAGCCGACTACAACCCAAGAAAGCACACAGGGTTCAGGAAATAGTCCAACTACAGGAAATAATCCAACTACAGGAAATAATCCAACAACAAATAACAATCCAACTACAAATAATAATTCAACTACAAATAATAATCCAGGAAATTCTTCTCAATCAACAAGTAATGGCAACCCAAATTAATCCAAAAAAATAACGACTTTTCTAAAAAAGTCGTTATATTTTTTTTATTTATGCGTTCTTAATAATCGCAACCATTGGTATTAACAGAAATGCCAACCAAGAAAATGCCCAGAAGCTGAAGAAATATCCAAGGCTAAAGAAAATCACTGTCGCCAAAAATGGCATAATCGCTACTATCGCGTTTTCTTTCGGTGCGTGTTTTAGTATTGCATACACAGGAATGCCTAGGAAAATCATCCATAAATATCCCCAAGTATCACCAGTTAATACTCCTAAGCCTATATATACAGCCAAGACAAACAAGAACAACAACCAAACATCTTTGTTTTTATTTGTTATGACTAAGAATGAGTCATCACTTGTAAGAATAGATACTCCAACTGGAATTAAGAATGCAAATAATCCAAGTCCCCACTGTGATTCAAGATATCCTGCAAGTAAATAAACAGTTATCGCTACAAGAAAACTAAACTCTAATAGAAGAACTTTCCATAGTTTCTTCTCGGTCAGTATTCCAATCATTGGAATGATTAAAAATATCAACCAAATCGGATTCCATAATCCAGTGTAAGTACCAACCAAAACAAATGTTAAAGCCGCTATAAATGGACTAATTGAAGTTAGAAATGAAAGAAACTTCATGGTCTTATATCCAGATAAGATTCCTAGCACAGGAATGATTAGAAATATCAACCAACCAGGGTGCCAAAAATCCCATGCGAATCCTAAAATCAAAAATATAATAACCGCAACAAATGGACTAAGAGCTAATATACCATTCAGAGAATTCTTCTCGAAAGCATTGACCATAATCGCGACCATTGGTATTGATAGGAATACTAACCAACCTGGGTGCCATAGTTCAAAACCAAATCCTAAGATAAAGAATATAATAACAGAAATAAATGGCATTAACGCTACAATCTTATTATCTTTATTAGCATGTTTCCCATGCCCGCCTCTGTGAATATAAATAAATTCCTCATCTTTTTCAAATTCTTCCGACAAATCATTTACAACTTGTTTTGGAGAACCAATCATTTTAATAATTTGTTCATCCGACATATTTTTACCTAATGCATCTTCGATCATTTCCCCATAATCAGCTAAGATGTCATCAATTTCATCTTGTTTTATATCATATTCTGTTAATAACTTTTTGAGTTCCTCTAGATATTTTTCTTTCACTGAGAACCATCCCCTTCCAAAATTTTAAATACTCCCTTAATAAATTGTTTCCATTCAGACAAATACTCTTCTAGTTTTTCAAACCCTAATTCCGTAATTTTATAATACTTTTTCGGAGCTCCTACAGGAGAAGGAACCTTATAGGTTTCAAAATAACCTTGTAGTGTCAATCTTCTTAGTAATGGATATATGGTATTTTCATTTACTGGAACTTCTTGAGATAGTTTTTCAATAACATCAAACCCACATAAATCTTCTTTCTCCATAATTTTTAAAACACAGATTTCTATAATCCCTTTTTTGAACTGAGCATTCATATTACCCTCCTTTATGTGCAATACACTAAATGTTAATGTGTTAAGCACAATAACATTGTATCACCTTTTTGTGTAAAACACAATAACAATAATTATTTTTTTGTATAAAGGATGTTAATGATGGTGGTGATGCCCTGAATGTAGAGCTTTATCGTCTTCGCAACTTTCATCAATACAGTTAAAATCTTTGAATTCTACCTGAATTGTTGAATGTTTGATCTCATGTTTTTTTAGTATTGCATTTAATTTATTTTGGACGAGACTAATTTTAGTAGAACTTAGATTATCTTGTAAGGTAGCGTGAAATGTAATCAACGGTATATTGCCTTCAAGTGACCATAGATGAATGTGATGAACTTCTAAAACATGTTCTACTTGTTCTAATTCTGTCTTAATAGTTTTAATATCCATACCTTTCGGTGTCGCTTCTAAAAACACACTGAATATTTTTTTAAGATTTTTGAATACATGATAAATAATATATAGAGTAAATACAAGTGAAAGCAATGCATCTAGAATAACGATTTCCGTATAGTACATTACGATTGCAGCAATCAATAAAGCAACCCATCCTAATACATCTTCTAAAAGATGTAATGAGATGACTTTTTCATTCATAGATTTTCCTTTTTTCAAGTTCAAGGCTGCTGCCCCATTCACAATAACACCAACAATAGCAAAATAGATAACAAGTTCTGAATTAACTGATTCCGGATGTAATAACCTATTGATAGCTTCGAAGATAATGATGGAAGATCCAACCAACAAGATAATCGAAGAAATTAATGCCCCAATTAAGGAATAGCGACGATACCCGTAGGTGTAATCATAATCTGGTTTCTTTTTGGACTTTCTCTCTAATACGATTGCAATCCCCATAGATATGGAATCACCCAAATCATGAATACTATCACTCATTAAAGCGACAGAATTGGTAATTATCCCGCCGACGAATTCAAATATTGTGAATAAGAAGTTCAATAGAAACGATAGAAACATTCTCTTTTCTGATTTCAAGTTATCTCCTTCTTTCTATAGAAAACGCCTTAATTAAGGCGTAATTCATGACGCAAATCATCTACTTTATTTGCGTTTTCAACAACAGCTACAATGATAAGCATAATAATAACTTCCTATAAGGAACCAAATACAATTGGCAA
>CAZUQS010000047.1:0-9177 GCA_964622615.1 uncultured Candidatus Izemoplasmatales bacterium
ATACAATTGATTTGAGACACAAGTTTGGAGAAAGAATTACAAGTATTCAATACAATAACAAGGAAGTAAGCGATTCAGATAAATTTACTTTAGTACTTAATAATTATCGTGCAGCTGGTGGTGGAGATTTTGATATGTTAAGAAATCTACCAGTGTTAAAAGAGATTCCATTAGAAGTAGCGGAATTAATGATTGATTATATAAGACTTCATAAATACTTAAAAATCGATACAAAAGACAATATTACAATACGATATTGAGGTAAAAATTGTTGGGCAAACCTTATATGTTTTATAGAATAAAACACTATTTTATGGTATAATTAAGGTTAACAATTTTTATCTTTTTATATATAACATATTTTTTTAATGAAAATATGTAAGCGTTTTTTGGGAGAAAATCATGATTGATGGAATTATTTTAGCTGCCGGCTTTTCTAGCAGAGCGAAAACCAATAAAATGTTACTAGAATATCACAAGAAACCAATCATCCTTCACACAATAGAGACTATGCACCAAGTTTGCGATCATATAATTGTTGTGACGGGGCATTATCATAAAGAAACTGTAGAGAGGTTGAAAGACTTTAACTATATCACCTTTGCTTATAACAAAGATTACGAAAAAGGAATGTTTTCTTCCATTAAAACGGGAGTAAAAGAGACCTCCAATAGTTTTTTTATTATACCGGGAGATTATCCGAGCGTTGAAGTAGAAACCTATGGAATGATATTGAAAAATAATGATGATATTATAGTACCTAGTTTTCAAAATAGATTGGGACATCCGATTTATTTTGATAAATCATTTAAAGAAAGAATACTTGAAACAACGCATTCAAATTTGAAGGAATTTAGAAACGATTTTGCATTTAAGATAGTGAGTGTCAATGACCCAGGAATACTATTTGATGTGGATGACTTAAATGATTATAAAATACTGAAGAGAAAGGAATGATGAAATTGGTTGTAACAGAATATTTGAAACCGAAGAGTTTAGAAGAAGCATATTCTTTATTTATCGAAGACAAGAAAAATCATATTATAGCAGGAGGAGCTTGGATAAAACTATCCTTGAAAACTGCAAACAAGTTGATTGATCTTGAAGAGCTTAAATTAAATGAAATCACTGAGATTGATCATGTAATAGAGATTGGTTCTATGGTAACGTTAAGAGAAATTGAGATAAATCCTAAAATCAATCGTCTTTACAATGGTATTTTATCAAGTGCTATTCATAAAATAATGGGAGTAACTATTCGAAATGTTGCTACTTTAGGTGGTAGTGTTATGGGGAAATACGCTTTTTCAGATATTATTCCTGTTTTACTAGTTTTGAGAACTAGGTTAGTATTTTATAAGCACGGAGAAATGAGTTTGCAAGAATTCTTGGACAATCCAAAAATGGAAAGAGACATATTGCTAAAAATTCTCATCAAAAGAGATTTAGGAATTGGATTTTTCAAAAAAGTAGCAATTACACCTTTGGATTTTTCAATTCTTAATATTGCAATTAGTAAAAACGCTGAAGGGTTTAAGATCTGTGTTGGAGCTACTCCGTATATTGGAAAATTAGCTGTTAAAGCAATGGAATACATCAATGGATTTAAAAATGTTAGTGATGAGAAATTATTGAATTGTGCAAATCTAGTTGTAGAAGAAATAAAATTCTCTAAGAATAATAGAGCATCAAAAGAATACAGAGAAGAATTAGCGAAAGTATATGTAAAACGCGGATTGAAGAAGGTGATTGCTAATGAAGGTTAATTTGATAGTCAACAATCAAAAGAAGATCTTTGAATGTGAACCTGGAGATTTTTTGTTAGACACTTTAAGAACGTATAATTATTTGAGCGTTAGAAGAGGCTGTGACACGACTAATTGTGGAGTTTGTACTATATTATTTGATGGTAAACCAGTTCCATCTTGTTCGGTATTAACAGCCAAAGCAAATGGACATCAAATTACAACAGTAGAAGGTATTCAAGCTGAAGCTACTAAAATAGGAAAACATTTTGGTGATGAAGGGGCAGATCAATGTGGATACTGCAATCCATCATTAGCACTAACTGTTTATTCGATGAAGAAAGAGTTAAATAACCCAAATATGGAAGAAATAAAAGAGTATCTTGTAAGTAACCTATGCAGATGCACAGGATATATTGCACAAGAAAGGGCCATAAAGAGTTATTTAGGTGATGAATCATGAAAGTCGTAAATAATAAGATTCATTCTGTTGATGGATTGGGTATTCTAAAAGGAAGACCAGCATTTACAGATGATTTATTTGAAAAGAATTCTTTGATTATTAAGGTATTACGATCTCCTCATGCATATGCCAGAATTGTAAAAATTGATGATGCATTAGCGAGAGAATTACCGGGAGTCGAAATGGTTATGACCTACAAAGACTTTCCAAGGATTCCTTATACAAGAGCTGGTCAAGGTTATCCTGAACCATCTCCGATTGATAAGTTTGTTTTGGATGAATATGTAAGACATGTTGGCGATGAAGTATTAGCTGTAGCAGCAATCGACGCAAAGACATGTGAAAAAGCATTGTCATTAATCAAAGTAGAATATGAGGTGTTAACACCAGTATTAGATTTTGAAACAGCGATAGATAACAAAGATATTATTCACCCAGAAAAAGAAATTCATGAAATGTTTCCAATTGGATTCGAACCGAAAAGAAATATAGCTGCTAGTTATAAAATGCATATTGGAGATGTTGAAAAATCACTATCTGAATGTGAATACGTGGTCAAGGAAAGTTTCTATACACAAGCACAAGCTCACGTGATGATGGAACCTCATACCGTGAACGCTAGAATCGATTATCAAGAAAGACTTGTTATCTATACTTCGACGCAAACACCATATCATATGAGACGTATTATTGCTCATGCACTCGAAATTCCAATTCAAAAAATTCGAGTAATCAAACCTAGAGTTGGTGGTGGGTTCGGTGGTAAACAAGCAATTCATGGAGAAATGTTTGTTTCTTATGTTACCTATAAAACTGGTAAACCAGCGAAGATGGTTTACACTAGAAAAGAAGTATTTGAATCAACATATACAAGACACCCAATGAGATTAGATGTCACATTAGGTGCAGATAAAAACGGTGCACTTAAAGCAATTGATTTTCATGTGTTATCTGATACTGGAGCATATGGAGAACACGCATTAACCGTATTTATGGTAGTTGGATCAAAAGTTTTACCATTGTATAATAAAGTAGATTCTGTACGATTTTTTGGAGATGTTGTATATACGAACCACACATCAGCAGGTGCATATAGGGGATATGGAGCAATTCAAGGGAATTTTGCATTGGAATCCGCAATCGACATGCTCTGTCATAAAATGGGTGTTGATCCAGTCGAGTTCAGACAAATAAATATGATGAAAGAAAATGAAACTTCACCAATATTTGCAATTATGGGAGAAGGTACCGAAGGAACCGCGATGGACATGGAAACATGTAAATTAGAAGAATGCGTTTCTAGAGGTAAGAAATTAATTGGCTGGGATGATATATATCCTAGAGTAGATTTGGGAGATAAAATCAAAAGTGTCGGTATGGCAATCGCAATGCAAGGTAGTGGGATTCCATATATTGACATGGGTAGTGCAACGATAAAGTTGAATGATAACGGATTCTATAACCTGTTAATTGGAGCAACTGATATTGGTCAAGGTAGTGATACTGTTTTGGCTCAAATAGCAGCAGAGGAATTGATGACTACCATCGATAAAATGATTGTGTACTCATCAGATACCGATTTAACTCCTTTTGATTGTGGAGCATATGCTTCTAGTACAACTTATGTATCAGGAAATGCAGTCTTAAGAGCAGCAAGGAAAATGAAAGATACGTTACTACAAGAAGCTGCTAGAGTTCTTGAATCTAAAGTAGAAGAGATTGATTTTGATGGAGAAGTATTTACATCAAAATCAAATAAATCCATTACATTAATTGATTTATCGAATCAGTTGACTTATTCAGAGTCTCAACAACAATTATCTGTTACATCAAGTTATGTAGGACACAAATCTCCGCCTCCTTTTATGGCTGGATTTGTAGAAGTTGATATTGACAAAGAAACAGGAGAGATTGATATTATCAATTATGTTTCTGTAGTAGATTGTGGTACCACGATTAATCCTCTTTTAGCAGAAGGTCAAGTGAATGGAGCAATCGTTCAAGGATTAGGAATGGCTATCTTTGAAGATGTGAAATATTCAGAGAGTGGAAAACTAGTTTCCAATAGTCTAATTAATTATAAAATACCTACAAGACTAGATATCAAGAAATTGACAACAGAATTTGTAGACAGCTATGAAGAAAGTGGCCCATTTGGGGCCAAATCTGTAGGAGAAATTGGAATTGATACACCACCTGCAGCATTTGCTAACGCCGTATATAACGGATTTGGAATACGAATAAAAACATTACCAATTACGCCAGAAAAAATACTATTTGCTTTACAAGAAAAGGAGAGAAATCATCATGAATAATAAAATAAAAACAATTTCGACAGTTATCTTCTTTGGAGCTGTTTGGGGAATCATAGAAGCTACAGTTGGATATGTACTTCATTTCTTACCAATATATATTGCCGGAACGATATTATTTCCAATTGTAAGTTTTCTATTATACAAAGCTTACACAATCACGAAATCAAGATCATCTCTACTAGCAATTGGAGGAATTGCAGCAGCAATCAAAGCAATCAACTTCTTTATGCCATTTGGTTCACCGTTTAAAATCATCAATCCAATGTTATCCATTATATTGGAATCGATGATGGTGTTAGTTGTAGTTAGCCTACTTAGTAAAGATGATATGAAAAGCAAAGCAACCGGATTCATCGTTGCTAGTATTGGTTGGAGAGCAATGTATTTGCTATATAACGGAATTCAATTTGCTACAACTGGATATGTATCAGATTACTTAGTAACCTTCTATACAGCAATAGAATTCACAGTACTATTTGGTTTGCTTAGTGCTGCCATTGCTTATGGGGTGCATTACCTAGATATGAAAGCGACGAATTCTAGTAGAAAGAATAGTTTTCAAGGGATTAGTCCATATGTATCATTCGCTACATTAGCAGTAGCAATCGTCCTAACAATATTTGCTTAGCAGGAGATTTTTATGAGTATTTATGATCTAATATCAAAATACCGAAAAGAGAATATTACTTTAATTTTGGTCACTGCCGTAGAAAAAACAGGCAGTGGCCCAGTTGAAGTTGGAAAAAAGATGATCTATTTAGAAACGGATAAAGCATTTGGAACCGTTGGTGGTGGTGCATTGGAGTATTATGCAAGAGAAAAATGCAAAGAATTAGTCGCAACCAGAGAAAACCTTTTAGAAACATACTTACTAGACGAAGGCAAAGTCTATCAAGAAACCACAACCTTACCGATGGCTTGTGGAGGAAAAGTGACTTTATTCTATGAATATATTGGCCCAAAAGAAACGGTTTATGTGTTTGGGGCAGGCCATGTAGGACAAGCTTTGGTACAAGTGCTAAAAACAATGAACTTTCACGTTACCGTTATCGATGACCGCAAAGCAGTAATTGATAACTTTAAAGGTGCGGATGTTCTAGTATTAAAACCATTTGTTCAGTATATAGAGGAAACCGGATTAAAAAGCGGTAGTTTCATTGTGGTGTGTACACCAAATCACAAACACGATTACCACGTTATCAATAAAGTAATCGAATTGAATATTAAACCAAAATATATGGGCATGTTATGTAGCCCTGAAAAACTAGCGGATTATTTAAAATCTACTTATGAACGGTTTGGAAAAGATATTGATCTTAGTTATTTTTACTCGCCAATTGGATTGGATTTAGGTGGCGGTAGTCCTGAAGAAATTGCAATTTCAATTACTTCAGAAATATTAGCCGTATCGCATGACAAAACAAAAATTGCACACATGAGGAGTTCGTTTAGTGATAACAATCATTACTGGGAAGATTAATACCGGAAAAACAACTAGAATAAAAGACTATCATCAAACGATTCATAAAGGCGATGGAATCGTATCTAGAAAAATAATGCTAGAAGACCGTGTATATGGGTTTAATGGAATAAGACTAACATCAAACTTTGAGTTCTTATTTATGATTCATGAACAATTTTCGAATCAAAATTCTGATGAAGATACCATCTTTGAATATGCGTATGACATTGGTCCGTATCATATTCTTAAGAATGGATTAGACTATATTGACAAAGCATATCAAGACATCATCTCAAGCCATATTTCGCCCGTATTTTTTGATGAAGTAGGAGTGCTTGAATTACAAGATTTGGGATTTGCACAGCATATCTCAAATGCAATAAAGAATGATCTTGATATTGTTATGACGATAAGGGAAGATTTGGTTTCTAAAATTGTAAGTAAATTTGAAATACACAAATATGAAGTGATAAAGTAGGTGCAATCATGTATGATTTGAGAATACTAGGTGGACAAGTTTATAGGAATGGAACGTTTCAACAAACAAACCTCTATATTAATGGAGAAATCATTGTTGAGATTTCTAAGGAACTATTCGATGCATTAGAAACGATTAATGTGCCGGGTTCTTTGGTATTGCCTGCATTGATTGATCCTCATGTACACTTTCATTTAGATTTAGGGAAAATTTATTCTAGAGATGATTTTTTATCTGGATCTATTCAAGCAGCTTATGGCGGCGTTACAACAATTATTGATTTCCTGGATCCAGTTGATAATCCTAAGGACTTAGAAATCGCATATAACAAACGTATGGTTGATGCTAGTAACTCCGTTGTGGATTATTTCTTTCACGCAACGATCAAGAATCCAAAATGTAATTTAGAAGAGTTTGTGAAGAAGATGAAAGAATTAGATATTAGATCTTTAAAATTATTTACAACCTATTCTGATTCTGATAGAAGAACATATGATGCAGATATTATAGAATTATTAAAGTTATCAGAACAATATGATTTCTTGTTATTAGCACATATTGAAAATGATGATTTAATCAATTTAGATGAAGCATTTACTTTTCGAGATTTAAACAAATCTAGACCGACAATTTCCGAAACGACGGAAGCGTTAAAACTAGCATCCTACGTTCGGCAGTATGGTGGGTATTTGTATATGGTTCATTTGAGTTCAGGATATACTATCGAACGGTTAAAAGTAGAATACTCAGATATCTTAAATAAACGGTTCTTTGTGGAGAGTTGTCCTCATTATTTCAATTTAAATCAAACACTTTTAGACCGTGAAGATGGATATTTATATACGTTAGCTCCACCGCTTCGCAGTCAAGACGAAGTGAATATATTAAAACAAAACATCGATTCTATCTATGCGATAGGAACCGATCATTGTGCGTTCTTTGAAGAAGATAAGAAACATGTATTCTTAAGCGAAATACCACTGGGTATAGGCGGGATTGAATACTCGTTTGATTTAATGTATCGACTATACAAAGAAAAGATTGTGGATAAAATGTCATCCAATATCTTTAAACTATATGGGTTTAATAATCGAGGTAAAATTGAAAAGGGATATTTAGCTAATATTTTTGTCTACGATTTGATGAACAATGAAATCGATGAGTTACATGGATTTACAGACTATACTCCGTATCGAAATATGCCTAGGTTAGGACGAGTAATTCATACTCTGAACCGCGGTAAATTTATTATTAAAAATATGAAGTTTCATTATTCAAAAGCAAATAAAATATGAGGTGGTGCATAGTATGAAAGCTTTAATCAATTGTCGAATATATGATTATAAGAATTATCAAGAAAACGCATATATCATTTTTGACGAAAAAATTCTAGAAATAGGCGATATGTCTAATTTTAAAAAGAATAAAATAGATGATATCATTGATGTTAAAAATGATATTGTTTTCCCTGGTTTTGTGTGTGGGCATACGCATCTATATTCTGCATTTGCTAGAGGAATGAGCGTGCCATTTAATCCAAAAACATTTAAAGAAATCCTAAAACAATTATGGTGGAAAATGGATCATTTTCTTGATTTGGATATGACCTATTATTCTGCGCTGTCATCTGGGTTAGATCAAATTAAAAAGGGAACTACAACACTAATTGACCATCATGCTAGTAATTATATTACAGGGTCATTAAATCAAATTAGAAAAGCGTTGGTTGATGACTTAGGAATAAGAGCTCTGTTAGCATTTGAAACAAGCGATCGTTTTGATGTGGATGAAAGCATTATGGAAAATTATCGATTTATTCAAAACAACAAAACAAATTCTGCAAGTGGCTTGTTTGGTCTACATGCTTCCTTTACACTTTCTCCAGAAACGCTGAAGAAAGTCAAATACAAGTTGAATGGTAGTGGAATTCATATTCATGTTGCTGAAAGTATTAAAGATGAAGAAGACAGCATGAAGAATTATGGTAAAACTGTAGTAGAGCGTTTGGATGACTATAATCTGATTAATGAGAACAGCATTCTTGTACACTGTGCGAATGTTACCGAAAAAGAATTGGATATTGTAAAGAAGAATAATGCATATATTGCGATCAATGTAACATCAAATATGAACAATGCAGTAGGATTACCAAATATCAGATTAATGGAAGACAAAGGGATAAAAATGATTATTGGGAATGACGGATTAATTCAGTCGATGCCAATGGAGTATTTAAACGCATATTATACCTCTCATTTACAATCTAAAAATCCGATTGGATTTTCAATCAATGGAATTAAGAAAGCAATTTTAAATGGTTATGAATTTGTCGGAAGACAATTAAATATAAAAATTGGTGAAATCAAAAAAGGATTTGTTGCGGATTTCGTAACGATACCATATCATGAGTTTACACCTTTGAACAAAGAGAATATATTTGGTCATGTATTTTTTGGGCTATTTCCAGGGTTTACTCCAAAGAATGTTATTGCAAAAGGTCGCTTCATAGTGAAGAACTATCAAGCGGATGAAGCATTAGAACAACAAAATGCGATTGCAATAAAAGAAGCAAGACGATTATGGAAGATAATAGAGAAAGAAGGTAGTAGTCTTGAATTTAAAGACTAGATTTGATGGTTTAGGGTTTAAAATAAATTTGAACCGTTTTATAACGAATAACAATCATAGAGTAGGTGAAGAAAAATGAGTGCAGA
>CAZUQS010000048.1:0-9174 GCA_964622615.1 uncultured Candidatus Izemoplasmatales bacterium
TTATCTAATGCCATATTGTTCACCTCATATAATATTATACTATATTATATTGTTATTTAGCAATATTTGAACATTCGATATTATTTTCATAGAGTTTTCATAAATTAGGTGTTTATTTGTAAGCGCTTTAGTGTTATAATTTTAGTGGCGAGTTAATCACTTTTTTTTATTGTAAAAAATATGTATAGGATTAATTTAAAAATCTATTAGGAGGATTATTGTGGGAAACAATTTTTATGGTAGGAATTTCTTAACTTTATTAGATTATACGAAAGAAGAAATTGATGATCTACTGCACGTAGCAGCAAAGCTAAAAGCAAAGAAAAAAGCGAACATAGAATGTAGACCTTTAAAAGGGAAAAATGTTGTCTTATTATTTGAAAAAGATTCAACGAGAACGAGGTGTGCATTTCAAGTAGGTGCGAATGATTTAGGTATGAATGTTACCTATTTGGGACCAACAGGTTCGCAAATGGGTAAAAAAGAAACTGTTAAGGATACTGCAAGAGTATTAGGTAGAATGTTTGATGGTATTGAATATAGAGGTTATAAGCAAGAGACTGTAGAAATTCTTGGAGAATTCTCAGGAGTTCCAGTTTGGAATGGGTTGACAGACATGTATCACCCTACACAAATCTTAGCTGATTTTATGACAGTAATTGAAAAATTTGGGCATCTAGATGGAGTAAACTTTTCTTATTTCGGAGATGCAAGAAATAATATGGGTAATAGTTTAATGATTGGTGCAGCGAAAATGGGAATGCATTTTACTGGTTGCGCACCAAAACATCTTTGGCCTAAACAAGAATTAATTGATGAATGTTTGATTTTAGCAAAAGAATCGGGTGGCACCATACAATTTACAGAAGACATTATGGCTGGTTCTAAAAATGCGGATGTTATTTATACGGATGTTTGGGTTTCTATGGGTGAGCCAGATATCGTGTGGAAAGAAAGAATCCATCAACTATTGCCATATCAAGTGAATAAAGCGATAATGGATAATGCAGAAGAAAATGCAATCTTTATGCATTGTTTACCAGCATTTCATAATGCAGAAACAAAAGTTGGAAAAGATATATTAAACAAATTTGGAATTGATGCAATGGAAGTTACGGAAGAAGTCTTTGAATCAAAACAATCTGTTGTATTTGATGAAGCAGAAAATAGATTGCATACAATAAAAGCTGTTATGTATGTAACCATGAGGGAGCCTAAATGAAAAAAATAGTTGTTGCTCTAGGTGGAAATGCATTAGGAAATAACCCCGAAGATCAAATTGCAAAAGTTAAACACGCTGTGAAACCAATTGTAGAATTGGTGAAAGCAGGAAATGAAGTAATATTGGCTCATGGAAATGGGCCACAAGTTGGAATGATTAATCTGTCTTTTGAAACTAGTAATTTAGTTTCCGATTCCAATCCTGCAATGCCATTTCCTGAATGTGGTGCAATGAGTCAAGGGTATATTGGATATCATTTGCAAAATGCACTTTTGACTGAGATAAAGAACCAAAACATGAAAACGAATGTAGCGACCATAATCACTCAAGTTGAAGTGGATGAGCACGACACTGCATTCCAACATCCAACAAAACCTATCGGAAGTTTCTATAATAAAGAAACAGCCATGGAGTTGGAAAGTAAAAAAGGATACCAAATGGTCGAGGATGCTGGTAGAGGCTATCGTAGAGTAGTTCCTAGCCCTATACCTGTAAATGTTGTTGAAATCGATATAATCAGAACGTTGGTAGAAGCTGGTCATCTTGTAATTACTGTTGGTGGTGGTGGAATTCCAGTTATAAAATCTGGTAATGAATTCATTGGTGTTCCTGCTGTAATAGATAAAGACTTCGCCAGTTCTAAATTGGCTGATTTACTGGATGCTGATATTTTAGTAATCTTAACGGCAGTAGACAAAGTAAAAATTAATTATAATAAACCAAACGAGTCAAGTTTGGATACACTTACAATAGCGGAAATAGATAATTACATTGAGGAAGGACATTTCTTAAAAGGTTCCATGTTACCAAAAATTGAAGCCGCAAAAGCTTTCGTGAATGGTAAGCAAGGTCGAATAGCAGTTATAGCAGCTTTAGAAGATGCTAGAGAAGCTATCTTTGGAAATGCTGGTACGAAAATAACTAACTAACGAAAGGAGTGCATAATATAAAGAAGTATTATGCAAAACAAATTATGCTAACAGACTTAGAAATTGCTCAAAAAAGTACGATTATCACAATCGATAAAATCGCTAAGAAAATAAATTTATCTCCTGAAGAAATCGAAATGTATGGAAGCTACAAAGCTAAGATTAGTTATAAGGCTTTGGACCAAGTGAAACATAACAAAAGAGGAAAAATAATTTTAGTAAGTGCGATTAATCCTACACCAGCTGGTGAAGGAAAATCTACTACTACTATTGGACTTGGTGATTCATTAAACAAATTGGGTTATCAGACAATGATTTGTTTACGTGAACCTTCTTTAGGTCCTGTTATGGGAATAAAAGGTGGAGCAACTGGTGGCGGATATGCACAAGTTATTCCAATGGAAGATATCAATCTACACTTTACCGGAGATATTCACGCTATTACTGCTGCTAATAATCTTATCAGTGCAGTGATTGATAATCATTTATATCAAGGCAATGATTTAAATATGAATCCTAAAAATGTAATTTGGAGAAGAGCAATGGATATGAATGATCGCTCTTTACGTAGAATAAATGTTGCATTATCATTAAAACGAGAAATACCAAGAATAGATGGCTTTGATATCAGTGTTGCTTCAGAAATTATGGCTGTATTTTGTTTAGCTACTGACTTAGATGATTTAAAAACACGAATCTCTAGAATAGTTGTTGCTTATAACAAAGATGAACAACCAATAACTGTGAATGATTTGAAAGTCGCTGGAGCCGTAACGATGTTGTTGAAAGACGCATTCAAACCAAATTTAGTTCAGACTTTAGAAGGTAATCCTGTATTAATACATGGTGGACCTTTTGCTAATATAGCTCATGGATGCAATTCAATCATGGCAACTGATTATGCATCAAAAACAAGTGAATATACAGTTACAGAAGCTGGTTTTGGTGCTGATTTAGGTATGGAAAAATTCATGGACATCAAAATGAGAGCTATGAATACAATGCCTGAATTAGTTGTATTGGTTGCTTCCATTCGTGCTTTAAAACTTCATGGTGGAGTGGACAAGAATGATTTAAAAGAAGAAAATGTTGAAGCTCTCACTTTAGGAGTTCAAAACCTTGAAAAACATATTGAAAGTGTAATGGAATACAACCTTCCTTATGTTATCGCATTAAACAAATTTCCAACAGATACAGATGCAGAAATTGAATGTATGCTTGAATGGGCAAAAAACAATAACCATACATTATCCCTATCAAGAGTATTTGAAAAAGGTAGTGACGGTGGTATTGATTTGGCTCAAAAAGTAATTGATACAATTCGTAACAAAGCATCGAAAAACTCAAAAGTATTGTATGACTTGAATCTTTCTATAGAAGAAAAAATCAACCAAATAGCAAAGCGAATTTATGGTGCTAGTCAAGTAGATTTTTCAGATAAAGCAAGAGAGCAAATGGAAACTTATAAAAAACTAGGTTGGGATAAACAAGCTATTTGTGTAGCAAAAACACCATTATCATTAACCGATGATGGAAAAATCAAAGGACGTCCAAGAGATTTCACGGTCACTGTAAGAGAATTCAAACCTTCTTTAGGTGCTGGATTTATCGTTGCTTTGATGGGGAATGTAATGACAATGCCTGGATTACCAAAGCATGGTGGATATGAAGACATGGATGTTATTGATGGAAAGATAATTGGTTTATTCTAAAATTTATAATAGAAAGGAATGTGTGATCTTTTATCACACAATTACGGGATATGAAAAATAGATACGTGAAAGTTGCAGTATGGGGATTTGGAGCAATGGGTTCAGGCATGGTGAAAATGATTTCAAATAAAAGTGGTTTTGATATTGTTGGTGTGTCTGATACATATGAAGGATTTGTAGGAAAAAGTATTTTTGATTTATTAAGTATTAAAAATCCGCAATCTCATGATGTACTTGTAGAAAAAAATATCGAGAGAATTCTTGTGGAGGAAAAACCGGATGTAGTTCTTCTTGCAACGGATTCTTTCACAAAAAAAGCTTATGAAAAAATAAAATATATAGTAAAACATAAATGTAACGTTATTAGCACTGCGGAAGAAATGGCATTTCCTCAAGCGAAAGAACCGGAATTATCAAAAAAGATGGATCAATTAGCTAAGGATAATGGAGTGACTATTTTGGGAACTGGAGTAAATCCAGGAATGATGATGGATTTATTAGCAATCTGTATTTCCGGAGTAATGACTGACGTGAAAGATATGGAGATTTCAAGAATCAATTCCTTATCTCCATTTGGACCAACTGTTATGGAAGAACAAGGTGTTGGTTTAACCTTAGATAGTTTCAATGAAAAACTTATAAAAGACGAACTATCAGGACACGTTGGATTTATTGAGTCTACCTACATGATTGCCAAAGCTTTAGGCTTGGAAGTTCAAGATTTTGAACAATCTATGTCACCAATTGTAACCAATGTTGATCGGAAATCTCCTTATGGATTTGCGAAAGCGGGGGATGTTGCAGGAGTTGATATGAGAAGTTTTGCTAAACTTTCCAATCAAACAAATATCAATATGATTCACCCACAACAAATAGAACCAGAGTTAGAAGGTATATCAACTGGTGATTATATAAAAATTAAAGGAACACCAGAGATTAATTTATCAAATGTTCCGGAAGTCGAAGGTGGAATTGGAACAATTGCAATTTGTGTCAATATGATTCCTCATGTAATCAATTCAAAACCCGGATTGAAAACAATGATCGATTTACCAGTTCCTAGAGCTATTATGGGTGATGTTAGAAATTTAATAGATGAGGAGTAAGGCCATGATTAAGAAAAACTCATGGGTACAAATCACAAAAGAAATACTACAACCAAAGGAACGCTCGAATCATTTACCTGAACCCACAAAACAAGTACCGCTTGTAATGTGGATCAAAGGATTTTTGTTAGAGGATTCAAAAATCGGTTCTTTCGTAGAGATTAAAACACTGACTGGACGCATGGAGTTCGGTGTTTTAGTTTGTAAAAATCCAAGTTACATGCATACATATGGTGAATTTGTACCAGAACTATTAGAAATCGATAGAATTGTTAAAACAGCTCTTTTCGGAGGTGATTTTTTTGAGTAATTCTTATGAATCAGTTATGTCAAGAAAGAATCAAATTATGAAATCTTCCGTAGGAATTAATTATGACAAATACGAAGAATCTTACTTAAGTTTTGATTACGAACGTATGATGAGTGACTGCGGATTCAACTTAGATGAAGTGCGAAACATACAAAATGAATTTGGTGTAGGTTCCACACCTTTAAAAGAATGTAAAAATATATCTGCTCTAGCAAGAACTGTTTCAAAGCCTGGTTATGGCGCAAGAATTTTTATCAAAGATGAGGCGTTAAATGATTCTGGTAGTTTTAAAGCTAGACGAGCAAGTATGTCTTGTTATCAAGCAAAAAAATTAGGATTCAAGGGCGTGATTGCTGCTACTTCTGGCAACTATGGTGCAGCCGTTGCAAGTCAAGCAGCAAAACATGGACTGAAATGTATTATTGTTCAAGAGTGTTTCGATTCAAAAGGAATAGGTCAACCTGAAATCATTGAAAAAGCGAGAGCTTGTGAAGCATATGGAGCTGAAGTCGTTCAATTGAGTGTCGGTCCTGAGTTATTTTATAAATTCTTACTATTATTAGAAGAAACCAAATTTTTCAATGCGTCTTTATACACACCCTATGGTGTAATGGGAATTGAATCATTAGGAGCTGAATTAGTAGAAGACTGCCTGAAACAAACTGGTAAATTACCTGATATAGTTGTATGTACAAATGCAGGAGGTGGGAACTTAACCGGAACTGCTAGAGGTATTCTTAAAACAACCAAAGAACACATAGAAATCATAGGTGCTTCTGTAAATCTTAAGGGATTGCATATGGCAAATGATATTGATTTTAATAAGAAATCATTCACAACTGGACATACCGGATTTGGTTTACCATTTATGATCAATCCAGATCGTAGTGACGTTCCAAGAAGTGCTGGGAGACCATTACGATACATTGACAGATATGTAACCGTAAATCAAGGCGAAGTGTTCTTTATCACCGAATCATTGGCGGTATTAGAAGGCATTGAAAGAGGTCCTGCAGGAAACATATCCTTAGCAGCTGCTTTTAGTTTGGCTCAAGAACTGAAAGAACATCAAATCATCATCGTTCAAGAAACCGAATACACTAGTGCGGGTAAACATCATCAAGCACAATTAGCTTTTGCCAGAGAAAATGGTATTGATATCAATTTTGGTAATCCGAAAGATGAAATCCCTGGAAAGAGTATTGTATTTCCAAAAACTGTGGATTTGATTCAAGCTGTTGATTTAGATTTAAATATCATTCGCAAAAAATTTATTCAAAATCAAATACTAAAATCAAATACACTCAGTCAAAAAGATATTGAATTTTTAGCAATTGAAACAAACACTTCAAAAGAATATGTTCTTGAAGAAGTTCAAAAGTATCATGCTATAGTGGAGGAATAAAATGGATAGACATAAGACAAGAACGGATGATTTTAAAGAAAGAAGAAAGCATCTTGCTCATCTTACGGATGAGCAACTTAAAGAAAGATTTTGGGATCTAGCAGATAAAGCTACGGAACCATTAATTGAATTAGCATACAAAAACACTTCTCCTGCCATTGAGCGAAGTGTTTTGTTAAGAATGGGCTTCTCCAGTATTGAAGCTTCTTCTTTGGTAAAAAAAGTAATCAATCACAGTTTAATCAGCAAAGGTGCTGGTCATGTTGTGTATCGTTGTTCACAATTAACAAATATATCCATTCGTGATGCTGGCCTAGATTTAATTAACGATTTACATTGGACCGAAGTTATGAATAGTTTTGGGGTGAAACAATGAAAATAAATGAAAAATTAGATGTAAGAGAAATCTTAAAAGATTTGGATAAATACGAACCAAGACGAAGAGGTTGGACATGGAGGATTCCGGTGAAGAATCTACAAATGGGTGATAGCATTTATCACGATGCATCCAAACCTTTAAAGAATTCTGTGCCTCTACCCGCAGCAAAGTATTTTGATAATATTGATCCGCAACCAATTCAAGTTATCACAAGTGAAATTGCTTCTGGTAGATTTGAAGATGATATCAGAAGAATGAGAATGGCAGCTTGGCATGGTGCAGACCATTTAATGGTAATCCGCACTGCAGGGCAATCTCATTTTGATGGATTAATTGAAGGCACCCCTCAAGGTGTTGGTGGTGTTCCTATATCTAGAAAACAAGTTCGAGCACAACGAAAAGCTTTGGATATCATTGAAGATGAAGTTGGTAGACCTATCAATTATCATTCTTATGTATCTGGAGTTGCTGGACCTGATATCGCTGTTATGTTTGCGGAAGAAGGCGTTAACGGTGCTCATCAAGATCCGCAATACAACGTACTATATAGAAATATTAATATGATTCGTTCGTATGTTGACGCTGCAGAATCTAAACAAATTATGGCTTGGGCAGACATCTTACAAATAGATGGTGCTCATAATGCTAATGCAACTGCAATGGTTGCTTGGAAAGTTATGCCTGAATTAATGGTTCAACATGCAATCAATTCATTATTTTCTGTGAAATCTGGTATTAAAAAAGAAAATATAGCATTGTCTACCGTGCCTCCTACTGCTGTTCCTGCGCCTGATTTAAAGATAAATCTCCCGTATGCAAAAGCATTAAGAGATTTCTTTAGCGACTATAAAATGAGAGCACAAATGAATACAAAATATATGGAATCGTCGACGAGAGAAGCCACGGTTACTCATGTGTTAAACATGATGATTTCAAAGCTAACAAGCGCGGATATTCAATCTACAATTACTCCAGATGAAGGCAGGAATGTTCCTTGGCATATGTATAATATTGAGGCTTGTGACACTGCAAAACAAGCTCTTATCGGTATGGATGGATTGCTGGAAATGGTGGAATTAAAGGAAACTGGATTTTTACCTGAAAAAGTACGAGAATTGAAAGAGAGAGCAATTCTTTTCTTTGAAGAATTATTGGAAGATGGTGGATACTTCAAAGCAGTTGAAGATGGCTTCTTTATTGATTCTGGAATCTATCCGGAACGTAATGGAGATGGAATATCTCGTAAAATCAATGGTGGGGTTGGCGCTAATACAGTATATGAAAGAGATAACGATTATTTCGCTCCAGTTACCGCTCATTTTGGGCACAACAACATAGAACAATACGGTTTGAAAAAAGGTGATACTCCAAGTGTCTTAATTGGTGGTTCTACCTTTGAAGATCGTTCAAAAATTATATATATTGATGAATTAGATGAAACGGATAATGTAAATATTCGAATGGAAGAAAATGAGAAATATCGCAACTCAAACCTAGTAAAACCTGAAGTAGAATGGTTAGCTGACGGAACAATTGTAGTAGATATAACTCTTCCTACTTCTGTGAAATACGCTGAAGCCGCAGCAATCGAAATTGCAAAACGTATGAATTTAAAAAATCCTGAAGTTATTCATAGAGAAGTGCTGCAATTAGCGGAAGCAACTAGAATTCAAGTAAAGGGAAAAGTGGATTTCGATATTGATTTAGACACATTGACACTTCCAGAAGAACCAGATATATTATCTGATAAAGAAATTCGTGAATATGTTAATGAACATTCAATAACTATCGTTGCTGGCACCGTCGGAGAAGACGAACACTCCGTAGGATTAAGAGAAATTATTGATATTAAGCACGGTGGAATTGAAAAATATGGAATCAAATGTATTTATTTAGGAACATCAGTACCTATCACAAAATTAGTGGACGCGGCAATTGAAGCGAATGCAGATGCGATTTTGATGTCTACCATCATATCACATGACGAAATTCACTATAAGAATATGAAAAAAACACATGAATACGCAGTTGAAAAAGGTGTTAGAGATAATATTATTATCATTGGTGGTGGAACCCAAGTAACTCCTGAGATTGCTCGTAAGCAAGGTGTT
>CAZUQS010000049.1:0-9087 GCA_964622615.1 uncultured Candidatus Izemoplasmatales bacterium
TGCATCACGCTTAGGCTTAAGCCCTCGTGCGATTGTAATAAAACCTAAATCACGTTCACATCTTGAAACAATCTCGTCAACAGATCTTATTCCTAGCATATTTGCATACGTTATTAAGGTAAACATCATTATTGGATTAAACGCTTTACGACCTTTATCTTTATACATGCTTATTAGTTCAGTAAAATCTAATTCCTCCATTAGATCAATAAGTGTATAAACAGGATCATCTTTGTCTAATTTAAGTTCTAAGTAATCAAATGTCGAAAACAGTTGATTTTTCTCGAAATATTCGGTAAAATATGTATGAGTTTTCATACTTATATTATACTATATAAGTTGAAAAGAAAAAAGGTATTTCACATCTCGTGATTGCCTTTTTTTCGCTATCTATTTACCGACAGCCCCTTTTTTATTGAATTCTTTTATGGATAAGTACAAATCGTCGGCAATGATAATGTGGTCCAAAACTTCAATTTGTAACATTTTTCCTGCTTCCTCAAATGCTTTTGTAACCTGTAAGTCCTGTGAAGAAGGCTCTGGATCTCCTGAAGGGTGATTGTGTACAAGAATGACCGAATAGGCAGAATACTTCACTGCGTATTTGAATACTTCACGAGGATGAATCAATGATTGGTTAAGACTACCCACAAAAATCTTTTTCTTTGCTATTAGGTTTGTTTTAACATCTAAGAATAGAACGTAAAGAACTTCTTGTTTTAAATTCATCATATCGTATTTCAAAAGTTGATACACGTCATTTGGAGAACATATCTGCAATTTATCCACATTGGTTTTTAATACCCGTTCCCCAAGTTCTATCGCAGCTAAAAGTGTGATTGCCTTGGTTGGTCCTACACCTTTTATTTTAGATAGTTCATGTATGGTTTTTTGTTTCAAGTCTGCTAAAGTGTTAACATCATGAAGAATCATTTTTGCAAGATCAATTGCAGATAAATTTTTGTATCCTATCCGTAAAATGATTGCGATTAATTCCGTGTTGCTCAAACTTTTTGCCCCAAACAGTAACAGACGTTCTCTTGGTCTTTCATTGCTTGGCATATCTTTTATCATATACATAACAAAATCACCCATTATAATATCTACTGATATTTGGGTGATTTGCTTCTATTTAATTAATAATTTTCGTATTTCAGAAATAAAATAGAGTGACCCTGTTACGATTAGTATTTCGTTCTCTCTTAAATTCGTTAATTGTAGAAAGATACTCTTGTAATCTTTATAGATCTTTTTGTTCTTATGATTCGACTCATTAAAGAGTTGTTGCGCCTCTGCTCTACGTTCATATTCAAATTCTGTGAAGTAGATTGCGTCGCACATATTATCTAAAATCTCAATAATTTTTTGATGTTCCTTATCATACATAATACTGACCAAACATTTGATACTCTTATTCGGATACATCATTGAAACTGTTTTTTGAAGTGCTTCAATCCCACCTATGTTATGAGCGCCATCAAGGATGATATTATGGTTAAAGATTTCAAACCTTCCTGGCCATTTGGTCTTTTTCAAGCCCATTTTAATATGATCAACACTGATATTCAAATGATTTTTTCCATTTAAAACTTGAATGGTTTCAATCGCTAATACCGCATTTTTTACTTGATGATATCCGGGTAATGATGCTTCATAGTCTTCTCCTTTATAGCTAAATTTCGTTGTTTCCGAAAGAGAAATGTTCGAAACTTTTGTGAAATCTATAATTGTAAGTTCAGACTTATTTTTTAGTGTTATTTCTTGAAACAACGGAAATAGTTTTTCGTTTTCAACCGACGTTACCAAAGGTGTATTCGGTTTTACAATTCCCAATTTATTTAGTGCGATAGACTCTAGTGTGCTTCCTAAGACGTTCATGTGATCATAGGATATATTGGTTATTACTGTGATTTCTGGTTTCACCACATTAGTTGCGTCTAATAATCCACCTAATCCAACTTCGATTACTGCATAGTCCACCAATTGATCCCTAAAGTATAAGAAACAAATAATCGTCAATACTTCAAAGAATGTAATAGTCTCACCAGTTTGATACATCTCTTCCCAAACTGGATATACAATATTTGTATATTTGATGATATCTTCATCCGTTATGAATTCATTGTTGATTACAATTCGTTCATTAAATTTTACAATATATGGTGATGTGTATAATCCTACTTTGTATCCAGCTTCTACTAGGATATTTTTGAGGTAAGATGCTGTAGATCCTTTTCCATTTGTTCCAGCAACGTGAATCGCAGGATACTTGGTTTCAGGATGATCAAACATTCTTAACACCTTTGTAATTCTACTAAGATCCAGTCTTGAACCAAATTTTTTGATTGTTTCAATCCAGTTTTTCGTCTCTTCAAAATTCGTAAACATATTAACCTTTCAACTCAGTCAATCGATTTTTTGATTCTAAAAGGTTGCTTTGATACTTCTCTAGTTTTTCTTGTTCTTCCTGTACTTTTTCTTCTGGAGCTTTGTTTAGGAAGTTTGGATTGCGAAGCATACCAGAACAGCGCTTAATTTCATTTTCTAAACGTTTGATTTCGGCTTCTATTTTCTTGATTTCTTCGTCAATATCAACCAATGAACCTAGTGGAATATACGTTTGCAGGTTCGGTAAGATGATGGTAACCGCGTTTTCTATATCGGTTATACTATTGCTAATTTCCAATGATTTAGGATTTAAAAACTTTTTGAAATATTGATCGTTTTCCAATAAAAACTGCTTATCAGATTCATTCGTTTGTATATACATATCAACCGGTTTTGACCACGATACTTGATAGTCATTACGAATTGTACGAATTCGTTTTATCAATTCAAAGAACCATTCTTTGTCTTCGGTTTCTTTGAATTCAATACCATTATTCTCTGGCCATTCACTGATCATAATCGACACTTCTGTATGTGGTAGTTTTTGGAAGATTTCTTCCGTAACAAAAGGCATAAATGGATGTAATAATTTAATGATGTTACTGAGTACATAGACCAACATAACCTTTGTTTGTTTTGTATCTGATATTTTCGACATTTCAATATACCATGAAGCAAAATCATGCCATGTAAAATTATAGATTACTTTCGCAGCTTCACCAAATTCATAACGGTCAAAGAAACTATTTGCTTGATCTATGACTTTATTTAGCTTTGTAATAATCCATCGTTCCGGAAAATTCATTTGCTTTGGATCTAGTACAATATCACTTGCTGATAACTCTTCCGTATTCATTACTACATAACGACTGATGTTCCAAATCTTGTTGATATAGTTCCAAGATGATAATACTTTTTCATCATCATATCGTAAATCCTGTCCAGGACTTGAATTTGTAGTAATAAAGTAACGCAGCGAATCTGCTCCATAATCACGAATGATGTCAATTGGATCAACACCGTTACCAAGAGATTTAGACATTTTCCTACCATCTGTGTCACGAATAAGTCCGTGAATATAGCATTGTTCAAACGGTGATTGTCCAGTAAATTCAATTCCTTGAAAAATCATTCTAGCTACCCAAAAAAAGATAATATCATATCCAGTTACCATCACATTATTCGGATAATATCGCTCAAAGTCTGGAGTGATTTCTGGCCAACCTAAGGTGCTAAATGGCCAAAGTGCAGAAGAGAACCATGTATCTAGCACATCAGAGTCTTGTTCCCAACCATCACCTTGAGGTGCTGATTCTCCACAATAAATTTCACCTTCACGATACCATACTGGTATTCGATGTCCCCACCAAAGCTGTCTACTGATACACCAGTCTTCAATACCTTCCATCCAATTTACGAAAATTTTCTTAAATCGGTCAGGAATAAATTCCACCATACTTTTATCCAATGCTTGTTCCGCAAGGTTATCCATACGAACAAACCATTGTTCAGACAACCGTGGCTCTACAATAACATTGGTGCGTTCACTGTGTCCTACTGCATGGGTTATTGGTTCTATTTTTTGAAGTAATTTTAAATCTTCTAGATCTTTAATAACTGCTTTTCTACAAACAAAACGATCCATACCAGCGTATTTACCAGCCAATTCATTCATCGTACCATCTTCATTCATACATAAAGGCATTGGTAAATTATGACGTTTTCCTACCATGAAGTCATTTGGGTCATGTGCTGGAGTAACTTTTACAACTCCAGTACCAAATTCACGGTCAACGTACTTATCGGTAATAACCGTAATCTTCGTTTCTGTCGTTGGAATATAACATTGTTTTCCATGATATTGAAGGAATCGTTCATCTTCGGGATGAACCATAATTGCGGAATCACCAAACATGGTCTCAGGTCTCGTTGTTGCAACCGTTAATCCACCTTCAGAGTCTACAAATGGATAGGTATAATAATACATTGCACCTTGTACATCTTGATGATCAATTTCAATATTAGATAATGCTGTTTTTGCTTGAATATCCCAATTGATAATTCGTTTACCACGGTAAATATATCCCTTGTTATAAAAATCAATAAATACCTTATTGACTGCTTTTGATAAACCATCATCTAAGGTAAAGCGTTCTTTTGAATAATCCAAAGCAAGACCCATTCCGCGCCATTGCTTACGTATAAACCCGGCATAGTCTTCTTTCCATTGCCACGCTATTTTTAAATATTCTTCTCGACCAAGTTCATATCGATTGATTCCTTGATCCCTTAATTTTTGATCTACTTTAGCTTGGGTAGCAATACCAGCATGATCCATTCCAGGTAAATACAGGGTATCATATCCCTGCATTTTCTTTCTACGGATGATAAAATCTTGGATTGTATTATCCCAAGTATGCCCTAAGTGTAACTTCCCAGTTACATTTGGTGGTGGAATCACAATCGTAAATGGTTTCTTTGATAAGTCTCCACTTGCGAATAGATTATTATCCAACCAAAAATCATACTTTCCTTTTTCGATATCTATATGATTGTATTTTTTATTCATGTCCATTGTAATACTTCCCCTCTATTAAATTCGTTCTACCAGCTAGGTATGCTTCCACCATTTCTTGATTATCTTGTGAATGCAACTGTGGTAGATCTTTTTGTTCAAAATATCTGAGTTCCAATGATTCATTATCATTTATGTGAAGCATTCCACCAATGACTTCCCCGACAAAGCCAAAGCCAAAAACCTTTGCTTTATCTTGTGTCCTCCATGTCATCAAAGGATTTACAAAAACCCCTAAGAAATCTGTAATCTTAATATCTAGATTGGTTTCTTCTTTGACTTCTCTAATTGCGCCTTCTTCAATGGTTTCATCCAATTCAAGCAGCCCTCCAGGCAAACCCCACAAACCATTATCCGAGCGTTTTTGGAGTAATATTTGATTGTCTTTGTTGACGATGATAACAGCTGTGCTATTTAGCATAACCATTTTATCGCCAACCATAGTTCTTAAATAACTAATATACGACTCGTCCATCATTTCCTCCAAAAAAAAATCGCCCTAAAAAGGACGAATAATCGCGGTACCACCTTTGTTCTAGTTTTCACTAGCACTCAATACTTTTAACGCAAGCAAACGATTTAGACTACTTCAGTTCATCTAAACTACTCCATGGCTACCTTCATCAATTCGAAATGTAAACTTACACCAACCGTTTACTCTCTCTTTTTCCGAGATTGACTACTCTTCCACTTCTCTGTATTTGATTTGTATTTTAACAAACTTTCTTCAAAATGTAAAGGACTTTCACGATATTTCTCAATTATTAAAATTCCTGTATAATTGTTGATTTCCATAAAACTTAACGCTAAGATATCTCCAACTTTTTTCGTGATTTCTTCAAACGTGTGAAAATGATATGCATAACTAGAAACTTGGGGATTATTCGTTAGGAATTGTTGTTTATTTGTAGGACATATAAACATCAAGTCACCAATGAATATCTTACCAAATGGTGCAAGATAGTCTACCAATTGGTGTATTAAACTAATCATAGTATCAAGTTCAAAGTGTCTCAATACATAATTTAGTACAATATAATCATATTGCTTATTATGAAGTTCCTCTGGCATTCCTTTTAGTATATCGTGATTTATAAGGGTTGCTTTCGGGAACTTAAGTCTTGCGACTTCTAGCATTTTTTTAGATATGTCAATCCCGGTCAATTGTATCCGAGATGGTGAAATTTTTTCATAAAGTGTCGCTGTTCCAATCCCAATATCTAAGATTTTCGCTTTACTTATGTGTTTATTATCAAAGATTTCATTGATAATGATATCTTGTAACTCACGGTATCCACCATATGGGAAATTATCATTTTTCACATCGTCTTGAACGGATTGATCGAAATCAAGAGCGATCATATCATAATATTTATCCATTTTGAGACCTCAAAATATTGGCTTCTAGGATTTCCCAAATCTTTGTTTGATTTTCATTGGTTTCAGAAGAAAACGTAATAACGTGGTCTCCTTCTCGAAGGGTAAGAAGCTTTTTGATTTTATTCGAATGATTGAGTTTTTGGTTATTAGATAATTTATCGGATTTTGTAAGAACAATTAAAATCTCTTTGTTCATCGCTTTGAAATATTCATACATTAGTAAGTCATCTTGGTTTGGAGTTCTTCTAATATCCAACAACAATACGGTAAGACTGATTTCTTTCGTTTCTAAATATTCTTCTATCATATATTGGAAGTCGGTAATCATTTGTTTACTGACATTTGCATAACCATAACCAGGTATATCTACAAAATAGAAGTTCGAGTTAATCAAGAAAAAATTCACCAATCTTGTTTTTCCAGGAGTTTGAGAGACTCTTGCAATTTTTTTCCGGTTCAACATTGCATTGATAAACGATGATTTTCCTACGTTGGAACGACCAGAAAAAACAATCTGAGGTAGATTGTCTGTAGGAAATCCAGCTTGATTAACAGCTGAACCGGTAAATTCAATGGTTCTTAAAATCATAGTGTCACCTGCTTAAGTCTATTATATCATCTCAATAAATATTATTTCAATTTTTTTAGATATCTTACGATAAAGATGTTTTCAGGGTTGAATAGTTGTTTGATTGGTTCCAAGTCTTGGATTTCAAACTGAAGTATTTTTTCTAGGTAGTGTTCGATATCAATTTGTTCTAACATACAGTTTGATACAAATTCATGCACTCTTGAAAGATAATCAAATAGTGTGATATAGTTTCCTATTATTGTTTTATGATCCAATATAAACAGCTCTTCATCCAAAGGTAGTTTGGAGATATCCGTTAGCATCTTCATAATCATCTTAAAATATTTATCTGCTTTATCTGTTTGCATATACACATTGATAAATCCATAGTCTTTTTCTATGATAGAGTTCGTTGAAAAAGATGCATTCATCAGATTTTCTTTTTTTAGTATATCAAAGTTCTTAGAAGCCAGTCCAAACGCATTGTTGAGGATCGCTCCCACTGATATATGAATGAATTCACGATCATAGGTCTCAAATATTGTTTGTGGTATCTTAATCCCAATTGAGATCATATTGGTATGATAGTTTGGTATGTATTTGGTATGTTGATGAATGGTTCTTTTATCGTCCGATGAAATCCTAGTAATTGGTAAGAAATGATTCCACTGGCAGTTTATATATTGGTTTTTGTTTAAGATATCAAATATATGTTTAGGATCTACATCTCCCGTGATAATCAATTTTGAATTTTTAGGATGATAAAATGTATTGAATACATCGATAAGTAATTCTTTTGTAATATGTTTGATATCACTAGTTTTTCCACCAACATCTTCATAGATACTTTCATCCGAATACATCATTTTTTTTAGTTTATGATGAATTTGATGGTGAAAACTATCCACAGACATATTGAGTTCATGGGTAATAATTTCTCGTTCCTTCTTAACCGATTGATCGGAAAAATCAGGTTTAACAAAATTATTCAAAAAGTATTCGAGCAAATAATCCAGATGATCTAAACATTCAAATTTGTAGCTGGTGATGCTTTTCGATGTGTAGGCATTGATTTCAGCACCATGTAGAGAAAACTCCTCAGCAAGGTTATTACCGCTGTTAGAAAACAACATATGCTCAAGGAAATGTGCAATACCAGCCGGAATTTTTTTTGTGGTACCATTGAGTTTATATTCGGTATCGATGCCACCAAAATTCACATCGAGACTGACGTGGATTTTTTTGTAATTCGGTTTTGGGTGAATCGCTACTTGAAGACCATTTTCTAGGGTTTCAAAATAGATGTACTCATCATGCAACGCTTGAATTTTTTTCATACTATTCACCCGCCTTTGTATAAATATATACGGTATCTAACACCAAAGACTTCGCCGCGTTAATGACATCTTCTTTTGTTACATTCTTATACAATTGTATTCGTGCTTCCACATCGTAAAAAGAATTCGTTAGATGGTTTGATTTGATATGTTGCATTAAGCAAATAGATTGAGAATCACTGATTCCTGTGAGTGATGATACACTATTGTCTTTTGCTTGTTCAAACAAAGCATCTGAGAATTGCCCTTGTTTGACTTGTTCTAAAATTAGTTTTATTTTTTCAATAACAACTTGTTCTTGTTTTTTACTAGTGCTTACAGAAACGGTAATCATATTTTCGTCTGACAGGTAATTCGAATCTACATAATACGCTAAATGATGTTTCTCACGGATATCCATAAATAATATTGACTGATCAAACCCACCGAAGATATTGTTAAAAATAGACATCGCTGGATGTCCTTCAGAAAAATATTCTACATTAGTCAAGAATCCTAAGAAAATTCTGGATTGGCTGACATCGGCCGTTTCTTCTATGATTTTTGGTTCCTTATTTAAATCATATGGATACATTTTTTTGGTTTTATTTACCGGATGACTTACAATCCTTGGATGTAAATGTTCTAGTATAATTTCGTCATACATAGATGGTTCAAAGTCTCCAGCAACAAAGATCGATACTTCAGATTTACGAAATAGATCTAAGTAACTACTTGTAAAGGTATCAATGGTAACTCCATCTAGCAAGTCATATTCTGGAAAATCAAATTGAAGTCCAGGTTTATCTTCGTAGAATACTTTGGAGAACCGGTAGTATGAAAACATATCATTGATC
>CAZUQS010000050.1:0-8790 GCA_964622615.1 uncultured Candidatus Izemoplasmatales bacterium
AAAAAGATATTTTGGCTTATATTGTTCAAATCTTTTATCGCTACTTTGATTTGCGACAGATTTTTTGTTTTCTCTACTAAAAGAAATATATGCTCTAATAAATATAAAGAAAGAAATAGAGATTAACGAAGCTACTATAGGAATAATTTTTATAGGGACAAAACCTTCTAGCCCATATACATAAGCTCCATAATTGACCACTACGTAGCTTAAAACAATTCCAATAATAAAGGAAATGAAAACATAAATAAGCCACTGCATCAAAGAAACATGCCAAATAAATCGATTATCTCCACCTAATGTTTTTACTACGCCCTGTTGTTGTCTAATATCCTTATTCACAATTGGAAACAGAGAATCTAGTACCATTACCATTGCGAGTAATACAATTAGGCCAAGTGCAAGTAACATAGAACTTAAATCCATTGCTTTATTTGAAATAAATGTCCAATCTACCGCTGGAAAAATATTATAATCGTTATAATTTTCATCTGTTTTTAAAAGTTCTATAATAGAATCTATGTCATAATTGTGATTTACATTTAAATATAAAGTATTCCCTAAATTTGATAGATTTGAAATTCCATAAATATCTGACATAATCTGTTCCTTATCAATATAGAAACTGATTCCACTAAATATACCAGAATCAGGAAATACATCTCCAATCGTATACTCAAATTCCGTATCTAAAATGATGAAACTTATTGAATCGCCAATATTAAGATTGTGTTTGGTTGATAATGACTCAGATATAATAATCGAATTATTAGTAATTAATACATCTTGATCCACCATAATTTCAAACTCGTGAGGTAACGAAGAAATCATTTGAGCATAAAATGTTTCATTTTCAACTTCTACTAGAACATTAATATTAAAGAAAGACAAAACATAATCAAAATAGTTCCCATAGTTTTCATTGACTGTACGCTTATTGATTAACCTTGCGCTAGAGTACTCATCGTACGTCATAACTATATCTGTTTTATTATATTCGTTTAAAGCTTGTAGTTCATATACTCTACTAAAAGATGAATTCATACTGAAAAGCATAATGGTCAAACAAAAAACTAGTGATAAGGTAAGAATAACCACTAGAGAACTTTTTTTATTCCTTGAAACATTTCTAAATGCGAAAAGGACTTTGAACTTACTTAAATTCACTGAATAATACCATCCACTAAACGAAATACTCGATTACAATATTTTAGATAGTCTTCATTATGGGTTACCAGAACAATAGTAATATTTCTTTTCACATTCAATTTTTTTAATAATTCCATTATTTCTAGACCATTTTTTTGATCTAAGTTTCCAGTTGGTTCATCCGCAAATACGATTTTAGGATTATTCACTAAAGCCCTTGCGATAGATACTCTTTGCTGCATGCCGCCAGATAATTGATTAGGGTAAAAATCCTTAAATTTCTTCATACCTACTTCATCCAAGATTTCATCAATATAGCCTTCATCTTTTCCCGCTATCACTCTAGCCAATAAAATATTCTCATATACTGTCAAATTCGGAATAAGATTATAAAATTGAAAAATAAATCCCAATTCAGTTTTTCTTAAATCCGCAATTTCTTTTTCACTGTATGCGGAAATATTCTTTTTTAGAAACAAGATTTTTCCAGAAGTTATTTTTTCTAAAGAACTCATGCAATATAAAAGTGTGGTTTTCCCTGAGCCGGACGGCCCAACGATTCCGGTGAAATCTCCTTGTTCTATTTCTATATTAATTCCTTTAAGAACTTCTTGGCTTAGTGCGGTATTAATAAAGGTTTTCTTTAAGTCAATAGTTTCAATAACTTTCATATGTTTCCTCTTTCATTAAATCAACTACTTATCGTAAATCAATAATATCATTATTCAGCTTGTTTTTCAATACTAGGTAACTATTTAAAATGGATGTTAATCAAAAAAAAAGAATAAATCTTAATTGGATTTATCCTCGTAAAAAAAGCATATTAGTGTTGTATATTTCTATTCTGATTTAACTTTGCATTTCACATGGTTGGTTTCATATATTAACCAAAACAATCCTACAATAAGCAAAACCAATGCTACGAATTTGTATGGCAAACCTGCAAGTGGTAAAACAGCAACAGAGAATGTTAATCCTATTATAGAAAACATTGCGATTACACATGGAGTACAACCATAAGTTATTAAACCAAATATGTATGCAATGCCAGAGAAAAACGAACCCTTCCCTTCTTTACCAGTAAGTTTTACTAGCCCAGTTGAAATGTTCCACATAAATGCGCTCAAAGAAGCCATGATCAAATTAAGAATAATATTTATAATAATCAAATACACTCCATATTCTTCAACCATATTTCTATACCCAATATTTAAAGCGTCTAATGTGAAATATAATACTGAGAAAAGAGTGAAGATAATAATTCCTTGAATAATATACTTTTTTTGTTTTTGCATTTCCAAAATTGTCTTAAACATAAACATATCTCCTAAATAAATATAAATAATTATATCACACTACTAGATTATATATTTAGAATATGCTTAGTCTTCAATCATTTGAATTGCCTTCCTATATATATCCCTTATTGCAAATGAGACAGAAAACTCTACATTTGTAACAGGCTCGCCATTGTTAATTAATTCTATAACTTTTTTGTCATAAGGAATCATACCTAAAAAGTCTATATTTAGGGCCAATATGTGTGTTTCAATTTTTCGACTTAAGCTAATATTTGTATCATATTTGTTTACACAAACTGCTGTTTTTACACGAAATTTTTGAGCAGTTTGAATAATTCTCTCCATATCCGAAATTCCAGATACCGATGGTTCTGCGACGATTAAAACAAGATCGACACCACTAATCGATGCGATAACAGGACATCCAATTCCTGGAGAACCATCAATAATAACTAATGGTTCATCAGTCAAATTGTCTTTCAATTGTGTTTTGACTTCAGTAACTAGTTTTCCGGAATTTCCACTGCCCATGTTCAGTTCTGCGGTAGAAAAAATATTTTTATCTCTATATATAGTGATTTCCCCATTTATAGATTGCCTCATTTCAATTGCATCAACCGGGCATACGTACTTGCATACCGAACAGCCTTCACAAGCATATGGATTAATTGTGTACTTGCCATCAAAATCGATAGAATCAAACCGACAATTAGTTTGGCACAATCCGCATTCTATACATTTTTCTTGAACTATAAATGCCTTAGACATTCCATAATATGGTTTTGATTTTTTATTCATTACTTTGTTAACTAAATGCAAATTTGGAGCTTCAACATCGCAGTCTGCATACGCTCTTGCTTTTGATATTTCTATGAATGCGCTGGCGACTGTAGTTTTTCCAGTTCCGCCTTTTCCACTTAACACGAGAATTTGTTTCATTAACTAACCTCCTTATAGACATTGTTTAAGATGTCCTTAAAGAGCCAACTGTATTGTGAATACTTTGAAACGATTTCACCATTAGAATTGAGTCTCCCCAATTCCAAATCCATTGGTATTTCGCCCACTATCTTTATTTTATTAGCTTTTGCAAAGTCTTTGATAATGTCGTCATCGTTACATTTATTAATCACTAACCCAATATTTTTGTTAAATACCTTGACTAATGCATAGACCATTTTAAGGTTGTGCAAACCAAAAATTGAGGGTTCTGCAACTAGTAAACAATAGTCCGCATCGCTTATACTTTCCATCACCGAACAACCGTTACCTGGTGGAGAGTCAATAAATACATCTTTCTTTTTATTAAGAACTTTTTTTAATAGCTCTTTTATGATTGGGACACCAGATTCAATTCCAACGTTCATTTTGCCTGAAAAAACTTCTGTTTCATTATAAAACCCAGAAGTGATTTTTCCTATGGATCTATCAAATTCGGTTATTGCATTTTGGGGACAAACTAGTTTACATCCCCCACAAGAATGACACAAATCTTTAAAAACACGGACTTTTTCTAAAATATACGCAAGAGCATTGAATTCACAAAACTCTGTACACTGTTTACAACCAATACACTGTTCATGATTTACAACCGGAATCTTAACATTTACATGTTCCTGTGCAGTATCCTTTAACTTATAATATAAAAGACCGTTTGGTTCTTCCACATCACAATCAACATA
Source organism: uncultured Candidatus Izemoplasmatales bacterium (assembly GCA_964622615.1). GTDB lineage: Bacteria > Bacillota_I > Bacilli_A > Izemoplasmatales > Hujiaoplasmataceae > 4572-104. The sequence continues at coordinate 4,133 of CAZUQS010000050.1, forward strand.
GACTGAATCTTTCGCTAAGTATGAAAGGTTGACACTTACTAATGTTTTTCCCGTTCCGCCTTTGCCACTCAAAACTGCTACTTGCATTAATACAATTCCTTTAACTCTCCATTCAAATAGCTTACAATTAAGTCTTTAACTATTTGATCTGTAGATGCGAATACTTTTATATCCGTTGATTGTAAAACGACCAATGCCTTTTCTCCTACTCTTGGTGTGATTAATACATCTGCTTTTTTGTTTAATATAAACTCTGCAGATTTAATTCCTACACCACCTTGTCCGTCTTTGTTTTCGTTGATATATACTTCTCCTGACTTAAGTTCAGAATCATACACATAAAAGAAATTACATCTACCAAAGTGATCCGAGATGAAAGACTTCTCACCACTTGTTTTTGTTGGCATTACTATAATCATATTTTATTTCCTCCTAATTTTCTAGAAAAAGCGGCATTCAATTCAGCCGCTTTTCTTCATTATTCTTTTATCAATTGTGAATCAATAATCTTAATTCTTTGTTCCAAAACTGTTTTTTCTTGTGCTAATGTTTCATTACTTTGAATACCATTGAAATGTTGTCTATATCCTTGTCCAAATCCTCGTCCAAAGCTTCTATTACCACATTGCATATTTGCTTTTCTAAACCCTTGTTCACCGCGTATGTTTCTACCTGTATAAGGTCCTTGTCCGATAGGTCCGGTTTTGTCTTTATCCGGCATGATTACACCTCCATATATTTGACATATGTCATTTATAGTTTAATTATACAACTTTTTTGACAGAAATCAAATGATATGTTTAGTTTATTCTAAATTTTCTCTTTCAAAAGGCATACTCATACACCTAGGACCACCTCTACCTCTAGATAATTCGCTAGATGGAATGGTGTGTACTTTAATACCGTGTTTCTTCAAAAGGGCATTCGTAATATGATTTCTCTCATATACGATTACTTCACCAGGTCTTAAAACTATTGTATTCGCCCCATCATTCCACTGCTCTCTATCCGCTGCCACACTATCATCTCCGCCACATGGAATTAATGTGATTTCTTTGTGTAAATATGTTGACAGAATCTCATCTAAATCTCCCTTAATTGGCGTAACCAATAACTTATCATCATCTTCTATCGTTCTTTTCACTTCAAATGCTTTCAACACACTTTTTACATCATGATGAATTAAAAATTTATCATGATCTACTTGCGTAAATACTGTATCCAAGTGCATAAACGCTCTATTTTTAGGGATATCAAAGGCTAAAATTACCTCGAAATTTGTTTTATTGTTATAAAATAAATTCTTAGCTAATTTTTCAATAGCAGCCGGATGTGTTCTTTGTGAAACGCCCACAGCCATCACTTTTTCTGATAACACTAATATATCTCCGCCTTCAATAGTGGGAACCATATATCGGTTATAATATTTTGGAATTTCTTTACTGCCATATATTGGATGATATTTAAAAATATATTCGCCATATATGGTTTCTCTGCTTCTAGTTTTGGAAAACATTTTTGATATTGCCACACCATCATTAATTACCGCAAAGGGATCTCTTGTGAAATACAGATTTGGCATTGGATCGGTAATAAAAGGATAATCTCTTATATAATCAGATAGAGTTCTTTTTACAAAATTAGGTAAATCATTCTTTCGAATACCTGCCATAGTCAAAGAAACCATTTCTTTGGTTGAATGAAATGTATTTAAATATTCTTCTAATTTTATTGATAATGTTTCGCTTGTTACCGACGCTTCTTTAATGAATTGTTTTATAAATTCGTTTTTTATATTAGCGGCCGTATCTAAGCTCTCTGTAACTAAATCCGTAAGATATAATACTTCAACTCCATTTTTTCTGAATGTTTCAGCAAAAGCATCATGCTCCTTTTGAGCCAAATCTAACCAAGGTATGTCATCAAAAAGTAGTTGTGATAACCATTTGGGAGTTAAATTTTCAATTTCCCCACCAGGCCTATGTAATAAAACTTTTTTCAATATACCAATTTCTGATGTAACATTTAAATATCTCATAAAAATACCCTCTATTCTATTGGTTCAAATCTAGCGGTGAAGTGACGTAAGATCGGAGATTCGTATGTAAATTTCAACCCTTTAATGTTATCTCTATTTTTAAATACATTGATTAAACAATCTGCAACATATTTCAAGTGTTCTAATGTATATGTTCTTCTTGGAATGGTTAATCTCATAAATTCTTTTTCTGCTTTAATATTTTTGTGTGTATCTGGGTCTCTTCCAAGAAGCAAAGACCCTATTTCAACTGGTCGAATTCCACCTTCCAAATATAACGCATTACAAACTGCTTGTGCTGGAAACTCATCATATGGGATATGAGGAACCATTTTCCCACAATCGACAAATACAGCGTGTCCTCCTGTAGGGTTCTGAATAGGCACTCCCGCTTCCATTAACAAATCTCCTAAATACTTTACCTCATCAAGCCTATAAGCTAAATAGCTCTCTTCTAGAGCCTCTAGAAGCCCGACAGCTAAAGCATCCATATCTCTTCCAGCAAGTCCGCCATATGTTGGAAATCCTTCTTTTGGAACAATGTTTGTTTGACATCTTTGAAATAATTCAAAATTATCTTTTATAGCGATTAAACCACCTATGTTAACCAAACCATCTTTTTTAGCGCTCATTAAAAATACGTCCGCTAAAGCACATGTTTCTGATGCAATTTCTTTTACAGATTTATGTTCGTATCCTTTTTCTCGCAGCTTAATAAAATATGAGTTTTCAGCATATCTCGCTCCATCTATTATAATAGGAATACTGTTCTTTCTCGCAATGCTACAAACAGATCTCATATTTTCCAAAGAAACTGGTTGTCCCCCTGCAGAATTATTTGTAATCGTCAGTATTATTCCCGCGATATTTTTCGGGCCTTTCTCAACAATAATTTCATTTAATTTGTCAATATCAAAATTTCCTTTAAACGGATGATATTTTTCAGTTTCAAAACACTCAGGAATTACACAATCAATTGCTCTAGCTCCGGCAATTTCAATATGAGCTCTTGTAGTGTCAAAGTGAATATTAGAAATAAAGTATTGTTTGGGATGGGTTATCATTTCTGGAATAACAACTTGTTCTGCTCCTCTTCCTTGATGAGCAGGCATTATATACTTATATCCCGTGATTTCTTTCACAACTTTTTCGAGTCTATAAAAACTTTTAGACCCAGCATATGATTCATCACCCTGCATAAGAGCTGCCCATTGAAAATGAGACATTGCTCCAGTTCCAGAGTCTGTTAATAAATCAATAAATACATCTTCACTTTTTAACTTAAAAGGATTGTATCCGGCCTCTTTAAGTCTTTCAATTCGATCTTTTTTACTTATTAATTCGATTGGTTCCACCATTTTAATTCTAAAAGGTGGGAGTGCATATTTTTGCATAAATCCTCCCTTAAAAATATTTAACATATAAAGAAAACTGCAATCAAAATCAACTACAAAACTTATTTAATCATCGATTAAAAAGAAAAAGTATCGAATGATTACATATCAAATTTTACTACAATTATCTGATTTCTTCATTATTATAATTATACTATATATTGTAGCCATAGTAAATGAGTAAAAGCTAAACTATAGAAAAAGAAAAATACCTTATTTATCCCATAATTAATAGAAAAATTAATTTGGACACATATTAAGGTATTTTTTTTTATAATATTTACTTATTTATTTCTTGAATGATAATGCGTGTGAAGTAAGTGATGTGATTTCTGTCCTAGAGGTTTTTCGAGATATTCATCATACAATGCTTTAATATCTGGATTTTCATGAGACTTTCTAATCGCCATATCTTGATCCACTTGATAAATAGCTGCTATTCTCTTTTCTCTAATTTCTGTAGTAGTTCCGTAAGGTTGCCCACCACCACCGATACATCCACCTGGGCATGTCATAATTTCAATAAATGTATAAGGTGAAGTACCCGCTTTTACTTGTTCACATAATATTTTTGCATTTGCTAAAGTGTGAGCAACGGCAACTTTTACTTTTTGTCCGCCTAATTCGACTTCGGCTTCTTTAATACCTTCCAAGCCTCTCACAGAAGCAAAGTTAATATCTACTAGTTCTTCTTTGTTAACAACTTCGTAAACAGTTCTTAAAGCAGCTTCCATAACTCCACCAGACGCACCAAATATAGCTGCGGCACCGGTTGTAATACCGAATGGTTTATCAAAAGGAACTTCTTGAATATTTTCAAAATTAATACCCATTTGTCTAATCATTTTACCTAACTCTCTAGTAGTTAAAACAACATCAACATCCGGATTTACGTTATCTATACGCATTTCTTTTCTTTGTGCTTCATATTTTTTAGCCGTACAAGGCATAATTGATACAACAAATACGTCACTAGGATCCATGTTCATCTTTTCAGGATAATATGATTTTGCTAATGCACCAAACATTTGTTGAGGTGACTTACATGATGATATATGATCAAGAATTTCTGGATATCTTTGTTCAGCAAAATTAATCCATCCTGGACAACATGATGTCATCATAGGAAGTGTTCCACCATTTGTGATTCTGTCAATCAGTTCATTACCTTCTTCAATAATTGTTAAGTCAGCAGTAAAATCTGTATCGTAAACAGCATCAAACCC
>CAZUQS010000051.1:0-8278 GCA_964622615.1 uncultured Candidatus Izemoplasmatales bacterium
TCTTTACAGCCCCTTAATTCTTTGTTTTTGTATTAATATTGTCTTCTAAATAGGATTAAAGTAGTGCCTAATAATGCAAACACACCAATGATTCCTATGCTAGGAATACTACCAGTTGTAGCCCCACATCCAGTATCAGCTGGTTCTACAGGTAATGAAGCATCAATCAATACTTGGATTTCTGCTTCTGTCCACGTATCAACAGCATCGATTAATGCTTGGATTTCTGCTTCTGTCCATGTGTCTTGAGCATCAATTAATGCTTGGATTTCTGCTTCTGTCCATGTGTCTTGAGCATCAATTAATGCTTGGATTTCTGCTTCTGTCCATGTGTCTTGAGCATCGATTAATGCTTGGATTTCTGCTTCTGTTAATGCATCAACTACTGCAACAACTTCAACATCAAATTCAACAATTGCTGAGTTACCAGCCATATCTTCCACTGTTACTTCAACAGTGTAAGTACCTGCAGTAGTCAATAATAATCCACCATTATCACTTACGTAAATCGCTAAGTCATCAATAGGGTCAAAATTATCAAACGCTACTATATTCGCTAAGATTGCTTTATTAGCATTTGTGTAATCACCTATTTTAATTGTGTAATCGTCATTTACGATTAAAGCCATCGGATTAGTCATATCATCAATTGTTAAAGTGTATGATGTTTCTGTTAAGATGTCATAATTAAAATCTGGAGAACCAATAACAACACTTAATGGAGCATCATATAACATGTATCTCCATTGCGCTGCTGATGAAGCTGATCCATGAGCACCTAGTACAAATCCGCCATCTTCCAATACTAAAGCAGCTTGCCAAGCAGTGAATAAAGTTAGATCACCAACAACAACACCAGTTGAAGTTGTATGTTCCCAATTATATCTGTTATAAATTTCATCAATTAATCCATCTGCACCAACAACCACAATAACAGAACCCCAAGAAGAAACTGCATCTTTGAAGTTTGTTAAGTCATTCCATGCGCAGAATGGGCTACTAGATGTATTACAAAATGTATTAATATCGACATCAGCATTTAAATTTGTTGCTGGATTCCAAGTTTTATCGTAATCAACACTACTGTAAGAATACGATACCAATGGAGTTACACCAGCAAAGAATACATGATGATTAAATTCTAATTCGATTTCATATGTGCCAGGTTGAGGATAATAGGTGTTGAATCCATCTGGTAATGTTACCATGATTGAATCCGTCTTGTCATTTCCATATCCATCATCTGCAGTAATACCTGCTAATACATCTATGAAAACATCTTCATCGTTATAACGATTGTCTACGCCTATAAATTTAGGAGGCATAACTCCAACAACGATATCAATTGTAACTACTTTTTCGTCACCTTCAGGTGTTACAGTGGTAAATACTGCATTGTATAAAGTACCAAAAGAGGAAGTGTCAACTACTGTTTGAGCTGCACTTGCTGTATAAACCATTCCAACTGAATCCCAAGTATAATCTATAGTTTCTAATAATGTTGCACCTTCAAAAATTTCAACAGTATAGTCTAATCCTTCAATTGAATTGATCACATCTAATGAAGTATCATCAAACATATTTCTCCATTCAGCCGATACTGTGTTTGGCAATTCAAAAGTGCCTAAGTAATCTACAACGATATTTACACCTGCTGTACCTGCATCATCATCTAAAGCTGTAATTCCATTAAGCCACCCTGGTTGATCATCATATTCCATAACCATATTCGCTACTGTAGAATCAATCATAGCCTCTGGAAGAGATAGAATATAATCTCTCGTTTTAGTATTTACAGTTCCTCTGTCATTTGTACCAAAACTTACTACTGTCCATCCAGCAGGAATATAAAGATTATTTGGATCATCAGCAACGATAATAGACCATTTCGTTTGATCTAATTCAGTTGTAGTATCAACATCTGCATTTGTCCATTTAAGATAACCAATTGGCTCTATAACATATCCATCAGAGTCTACAGAGTCCAATGCCATACGCATATATGTATGTCTGGTCAATCCATCTGAGGATGGAGCTCCGTCCACGATAGTTGCAGCTGTTACTTCTGCTACATATGCATCAATTTCTGTTTGAGTTGCTAAACGCCAATCTGGCAATAGAGCAGTCCCACCATTGTAAATGTAGTATAAGCTGACATGATCTTCAATCATTTGCAATACGCCATTTTCATCGAAATGAGCATATTTTCTGTGTACAACATCCGTGATGTCTGTACGAGCATTAATAGTTTTAATGTCGATTTGTGCAGCAGTATTGTTCATAAATACAGAAGCAAATGCATTGTACGGAACACCCGCCAATTCACTATCTTCAATCCAACCATCAGAGTTGGCATCAACCATTTCGTGACCATAACGCACTAAATTTTTAATGAAATAGTATTTATGACCATAATAATTCATTGCCCAGTTAGAGTTCCCAACTTTCGTTTGTGTACAAGCGGTATCTGCTAGCAAACAAGCTTCTTGATCATAGGGAAACAAGTCAACTTCATCTGCAGCATGAACTTGAGTAAACAAACTCAAACTTAAAATAACCATCAAACTAATCATTAAAGCAGTTAAACCTTTTTTCATATTTCTCTCCTTTTTAATTTTATATTTTTTTCGAACTAATATCATTTTACACCTTACTGAAAACGCTGTCAATTCCTCTTACATAAATAAATGTTATATATTAAGTTCTTGCATATTTAGAATATTTTTTTCAGTCAATAGAAAATTTAACGTACTGTGCCAGGTATGTATGTATAGAATGTTCTGCTTTCTGTATTTCCACCATCCGTAACTGTAATCGTGTAGCTGACCGTTATTGCTCTTGCAGGTATCTGAATAATTCTACCAGTGTTATCCAAATAGTCTGGATTATTGGAGACTAAGGTAATCGTCGCGTTGGGATAATTTGTCTTAATATAATATTCTGCAGCAAGAAACTCTTCAAATAACGGAATTAGCCCAGCATTTCTCAACGTTCTTGGACAGTCTTTACCAGAAAAATCATTGTGATATGTTTGATTTTCCAAAGGTAGATTATATTTTTCTAACAGGTATGAGACTAATTTAGCTGTTCTTTGCCAAGTTCTATACAAATCCCCATCTTCATTAATACACATTTCAATTCCAATACCATTTCGATTTCCACCACCAAGGTATGGACTATTTAAGGTTGGTAATGTACTACCATCACCAGCATGATAACCTCGCTCAATCTCTGGCAAATGCTGATATACATCGTGATCATCGATAGAAAAATGCCATGAAGTATTTAGCACAATTCCATTTGCTGCACTGTTGGATAAATAGTTTGCATGAGCCAAAGCATTAGAGCCCAAGGCAGTACTAGCGGTGTCGTGAACTACAATCCAATATACATTATACGGATTGTACTGTGTAACACCTTCTGGATGTGGTTCCATTGGTTCTCCTGGACGAATTCCTGTACTAACTGGGACAATTTTTGAAGTTTCGATTGGAATGTCCCCAAAATAATAACGAGAAACACTTTCTGCTCTTGTATCAAAATAGTCATACTGAAATCCATAAGCTCTCCAATGATGAATGGTTGAATAAGAAATCTGCTGAGTCGTTAAAAAATCCAAAAGATTGTTTTCTGGATCTAATAAACCATGTACGTACATTGTTAAATTCACTAAAACATTGACATCACTGTCTAAAGTTGCAGTGAAGGTAACAAGCCCTTCAGCATGCGTTGTAACTAGACCACTAGCATCAATGGACGCAACTCCTGGGGCACTAGATTCGATGGTAGCTGTTTCATTTTCTATCGTATACGGAAATAATATCGTTTCCAGTGTAAACTCATCTCCAACAACAACACTGTTATAAATATTGGTTGTTGTAAGTTCAAGTCCGGGTGTAGTAATAATGCTAAAATCCCATTGTGTGCGAATAGTAGAAACGCTAGCACTTCTAATTTGGATGTACACATCTCCACTTGATAAAGGCGTAATTGCACCTGATTGATTGATCGCAACCAAGTCCGGATATCCAGTAATAAAACGAACAGGCGCGTCTGATAATTCATATGGTAGAATCTCATACTCAAAAGTATGAGTTTCGCCTATCAAAATTTCATCAATAGGGTTCGTAATCGATATAGTAATTGGTAATGTTGAATTATATGTAATTTTAGTAGGAATTAGCAATGGTTCTACATAGGTTCCCTTCAGATAATATGAATCTACATTTATAAATTTTGTATAATCTAACAATTCAAGTCCCCAATAATTTAAGGTGAAATCAAATTCACTTCCAGGATTAACAGAAACAGCATTAATATAGTTGCTTATTTTGTTGAACCTTGCAACTTTAAATATATTTTGTTCTTCAATTCCAACAAGCATATCAATAGAAAATGCTAAATCAATATTGCTGATCTCATTCCAAAATACTTTTACTTCAGTTATAGCATCTAATGTCGATACCGCATCCAGTGTGATTGCTGTTGTACAATTATCAATAATATTTCCTTCTATTTCTATCAATTCGCCATGAAAATCAAAAATTTCAATAGCTCCACCAACTAATCCTTGGAAAACATTATAAGACACTTGGACATTGTTTGCGTCATTTAATAATAGAAATGCACTTGTTGTTTGCGTAATGTTTTGTACTGTGTTTTGGATAAAGACGAAATTCTCGATTGGAACTGAATTGGTAATTCTTGCGTTTGCTTCGAATTGCATAAAGGTGATTTCAATGTTACTCGCCTTGATATCTATCAGTCCTTTAAAAATGATAGGTTCGCCTAACCCATCTTCACTTAATCCAATAATACTCAACCCATCGGTTACAATAGATACGTCTTCTATATACGTTCCACTTTCCACGTATATGATAGTATTTGGTGACGCTATATCTAGTGCAGCTCCTAACGTGTTAAAGAGTTGTTCTCCAAAGCTTAATTCTAAGTTCTCATGCAAGTATGTATCGCCTGAATTTTTAGTCGAATCAACAATCAAAATGTTCAGAACAGTGATGTTAAATGTGTCCACAATAGTTTCATCTATTACACTTTTTGCAACAATTGTTGCATTTCCAGCTGCAATCGCAGAAACCACACCAAACTCATTAATGGTCAGTACGGTTTCATCACTACTTTCCCAAGTAACCTCACTATAAGCTCCTACAGGGACGGTGCTGATTAGCAACTGAGAATCCATACCTTTTATTAATGTTTCATCGCCATTTATAGAAATTTCTTCAGTATATTTATAGACAATAATAGTTATTTCTTCACTTACTTCAACATCATAGGTAGAAGTAATACGCACAGTTGTTTCACCAAACCCAATTGCTGTTACTTCCCCTATTTGTGAAACAGTGACAACACCATTGTCTCCACTCAAATATGACAGTCCATCATTCGATGTTACATCGATAGTTTCTGAATCACCCACAACCAAAATATAACTCGCTTTATTGACATTAATATTGATTCGTTTTGCAACATTTACAGTAATGATGATACTTACCTCTGAATCATATGAGGATGTCACAATAATCGTAGTAACTCCTTCTGTTTTCGCTGTAATGAACCCTTGATTGTCAACAGTCAATATATCGCTGTTGGTCACAGTAAACACATAGTCATCATTGCTTGTTATCACAAGTTGATGGGTATCATCTTCCATCATATTTACTGTCAAATGATTACTTACTAACATGATTTCCTTTCGTACTACAACCGTAATTTCCTCAAAGACATTTGGATTACTCCTTGAGCCAATCGTTATGATAACAATTCCTTCATTGACTGCGGTGATGAATCCAGTATCAGACAGATTAATAATTCCTGCTTGATCAACGCCATATATCAACCCAATCGGATCGGTGGATGTAACAACCAACTGATAGGTTTCTTTTTCAATCATTAACACGGAGTTCGAGTCAACATTAATTTCTATTGCTCCCGTTGTCGTAGTTGTTGTAGAACCTGAAGTAGTTCCTAAAGTTGATATTTCTTCTGTACAAGCTACTAAAGTAAATATCAAACAACTTGTTACTATGAAACACATTAGTTTTTTCATTCTGTTATTCCCCCTTTGGTGATAGGATTAAATTTCCGATCGTATTTCGATATTGAATGATTCTATTTCCTTCTCTTTTTGGGTGTACTGCATTGCTAAGCATTACAAATCCAACCCCTTTTGAACGTTCTATCCAGACATTACATCCGGTAAATCCTGTATGCAAGATGGTATTATCAAAATCAACCATATCACCTGCAGTACCTTTAGGAGTTGGCTTATTCCAACCAAGTGATCGCACCAATACAGTTCCATCGCTTCTCTCATCACTAATTTGTACAGGAAAAAGAGAATTTACTGATTTTTTTTGCAATACTTTACCATCATTATTTAAGATACTAAGAATAAATTTTGCAATATCTTTGGTTGTTGAAAACATACCTGCATGACCAGCAAGTCCTCCCATTGCAAATGATTTTTCGTCGTGAACCAGTCCTTGTAGCCAACCTTGATAGACATCATCATCGCGATACTCTGTTGGTGCACAGCGATTCTTATCTGGTTGATAGGATGTATCGTCCATGCCAAGAGGATCAAACACCACTTCTTTCGCATATTCATTCAATGTCTTCTGTGTGATTGTTTCAATCATCAACCCTAGCAATATATATCCAATATCTGAATACACTATATTCATACAAGTATGGTTAATCAAGTCATAGGAAAAAATCTTTTCTAACACATCTGTTCTATTCACCAATGCTTTCGCTCGTTTAATATCAGCCGGCAATCCAGATGAATGAGTTAACAAATGATATACACTAATATCTTGATGCTTAAATTGTGGCAAAACACTAGATACTTTTGTATCCAGTGATAATTTGCCTTCTTCTATTAACTTCATTATCATTGTAGTAGTACTGATTACTTTTGTTAAAGATGCACAATCATAAATCTCACTACCATTGTTTTTTACTTTTTTCGGGAACAATTGACGATAACCAACAACATCATAATCGATATGTCCATTTGCATAAACAATTGCATAACTAGCCCCTGGGAAATGTCCTAATTCAACACCTTTATTCAGTAATATGTTAACATCTTCCATAATTAAAAGAACCACCTCCTAGTCAGAGAAAACGTTCCAAATGCCAGTAAACCAAACACTAATAATGAGGAAACATTAAACAAGAAACACCCGGTGACAGGTTCTTCAATCAATTGGCAATTTCCATCCACTCGTTCATATCCGTCTTGACATGGATTATCGACACATTGCCCATCTTGATAGGTTTGATCTGTATTGCATACAGACTGACAATTTCCATCAACATATTCTTCTCCGATTTCACAGACTGATGTACATATTCCACCGATCAATTCTTCACCAGTTTCACAGACAAGGGTACAGACTCCCTCAATTAAATCTTCGCCAGTTCCACAGGTTAGCGTGCATACTCCATCTACCAATTCTTCGCCAGTTCCACAGGTTAGCGTGCATACTCCATCTACCAATTCTTCACCAGTTCCACAAGTTAGCGTGCATACTCCATCAATCAATTCTTCGCCAATTCCACAGGTTAGCGTGCATACTCCATCTACCAATTCTTCACCAGTTCCACAGATTGGTGTACATACGCCATCAATCAACTCTTCGCCGACTTCACAAACAGGATCTGGTTCTTTAATAACATCACTTTCCCATGGAAACATTGCATATTCTGTCCAATAGTAATTGTTCAATCTTTCTAAAAATTCCACAACTTCTTTATCGCTGCTTAAAAGTACTTTATAACTAAAAAATGTGCTTCCGATAATTATATCAAATTGGGAAATATACCGAAGTTGTTCCGGTAATTCATTGGTATCAGTCCAACTATCATCATCATAGCGGTAGAATCCATGTCCAATAATCAAATCGACATTATTGGCTTCACATAGACTAACCCACCAATCAACTAAATCTGCAAATGGTGCACTATTATGATCAAATTGCCAATACAATTGAGGCATAATATAATCCAACCATCCTTCTTCTACCCAATGTTTGGTATCTGCATATTGATCAGAATACGATTGCATTGTATATGGTGAGGTATTACTTCCATCCACTCCTCCCGACTTCCAAATGCCAAATGGGCTAATACCAAATTCAATTGTTGCAACATAAGTAGTGTTATGTGTTACTACAGCTTCATGTATTTCACGAATAACTGTATTAATATTCTCTCTACGCCAATCATCTAATGATTGATCTGGGGTTTT
>CAZUQS010000051.1:8288-8758 GCA_964622615.1 uncultured Candidatus Izemoplasmatales bacterium
ATTCTTTTATCAGTATTAATATGTGATATAAGAAATTCATCTTATATATAACATGGATTGTATAAACTTTCATGATTATAACTATCAGCACTAAGTGGTGTTCCATTATAACTATAGAAATAATCATCGAAGTGAATGCCATCGATGTTATATAAAGACATCAATTCTTTAATCACATTGCGAATGTAGACTTGTACTTGTCTTTCACCAGGATTCAAAATCAATTTCCCAGAGCCATCTGCTATAACTAAATTCGGGTTTTGTCTCGCAAAGTTTTCTTCGTCCAACAAGGCTAGTTGAGACTCTTTCGAAGTTGTTCCAGTAGAAACCCTATATGGGTTCAACCAAGCGTGCAATTCAATACCTCGCTTATGACATTCATCAATTATAAATTGCAATACATCCCAACCTGGATCTTGTCCTTCTGTTCCAGTTAAATAGCGACTCCACGGTGCATAATCGCTATCATA
>CAZUQS010000052.1:0-8459 GCA_964622615.1 uncultured Candidatus Izemoplasmatales bacterium
TAAAGGTTTAGTATTATTTTCAATAGGATGGCAATTGGTTGCTGTATTTGGAGGATTCTTATTACTTCATTTTGCAGGTATGGATCTAGAAAGCGCAGCAATGGCAAATAGTAGTGCGATATCACACTTTGGATTATTCGCAGCTATTCAAGGTGGAATGTTTGAAAGTGTTAATACGGCATTTAGTTCAGTTGCTTTAATTTCATTTATATTTGCAATGCCTTTCTTAATTCATCCATTAGTATTTGGTATGTTTGGAAAAGCTATGAGCAATGGTGGTAAGATGCCTAAAAAAGCTGTCGCTATTTTAGCGATACTAGGTATCATTGGTGTAGCTTTATCATTAATATTATTATAAACTAAGAGACTTCGGTCTCTTTTTTTTTTGAGAAAACCGATTGTTACATTAGGGTTTTTATATTTTTCTATTTATTCAGGATAAATTATTTGTACGAAAGTCTATTTGTATTGCATGCTAAACCCATAACAAATCAACTTATTAATCGCTGTTTTTGTTAAGCGTTTTCAAATCAACAGACCATGTGATTTTAGATAGAAATGTTATAATATTTTTGGAGGGCAAATGCTATGAATGTAATCGTATCGTTTTTACCAATCATATTACCTTTTATCTTTTTAGTGCTATTTAAAATGTCCGCAAAAGTCGGTATGACATTGACCTTCATTGTGGTGTTTGTTTCTGCATATTTTATATGGGGTATGGAATTTAATGTTTTAAGTGCCTCTATTATTCAAGGAGTCCATAAAGCTTTTGGCATTCTAATTATTTTATTTGGTGCTATTTTGATGATGAATGTATTGAAATTGAGTGGTGCAGTTAATCGAATTAATCATGGATTTAATAATCTTACTACAGACATGAGACTTCAAGCAATCTTAATCGCCTTCTTGTTTGGTGCGATCATTGAAGGCGTTGCTGGATTTGGAACACCAGCAGTAGTGGTTGCTCCGCTGTTAGTTGCTTTAGGATTCAAACCAATTGCTGCAGCTACATTAGCTTTGGTTTCCAATAGTGTACCAGTCCCATTTGCAGCAGTAGGAACTCCTATTCAAATTGGGTTGGGAAATATCAGTACAGATCCAATTTTTTTCAATGAAGTTGCTAGATATATAACGAGTATTGAATTTCTATCTGGAATTTTTATGCCAACCATCGTTGTGTTTATGTTGTTGATTTTCTTTAGCAAGAATAATACCAAGAAAGATTTTTTTGAAATATTACCATGGACATTATTTATTGGACTTACCTATACAAGCATTGCATTTGTAACAGCTAGAACGTTGGGTTATGAATTTGTAACAATTGTAAGTGCGATTACAACATTAATTATCGCTACAATTTCTATAAGATATCATTTCTTAATACCGAAAAATAAGTGGAACAAAGCAAAAGCTGAAGTAGAAAAAATAGAGCACAGTGATATGTCTCTTTTACGTGCTTGGGCACCGTATGGTTTAGTTATTTTGTTATTAGTTATTTCTAGAACGATAACACCAATTAAAATATTCTTTCAGTCATTTATCGATTTATCCCTAAATAATATTTTAGGTGTTGCGTCCATTAATAGTTCGCTTCAACTGTTGTATTCCCCGGGATTCATTTTAATATTCGCTTCTATAATAGCAATATTCATTCAGAAATCGAGAGCGTCAAATATATCGAAGGCGAGTTTAAAGAGTCTTAGGAGCGTGAAGGGGGCCGCATTAGCGTTAATCCCAACACTTGCTCTTGTGCAAATATTTTCTAATTCGGGAATGAATCTTAGTGATTTGGTTAGTATGCCAATTTACTTAGCCACATTTCTAGGGGAACGTTTAAATGGAATTTGGATACTCCTAGCTCCGTTTATTGGTGAACTTGGATCATTTATTACAGGAAGTGCTACAGTAAGTACCTTGACATTTAGCCCAGTGCAATATCAAATTGCAACTCAATATGGATTAAATACGGAATTAATACTTGGGTTGCAAATAATAGGTGGAGCTGCTGGGAACATGATTTGTGTTCATAATGTTGTGTCTGTTTCTACCGTTGTAAAAACCGAAGGACAAGAAGGACTTATTATTAAAAAAACAATTTTTCCAGCAATACTATATGGATTACTAGCTGGTTTAGCTGCACTTATATTATTTTAAAATAGAACTTAAGTATAGGGTCATATAATTAGAAGTGTTTTGTGATAAAATGGACAACATAAGGGGGCTGAATTATGATTGATAAACAGAAGTTTAATCAAGCATTAATTTCTTGGTACGATCAATCAAAACGAATCCTGCCTTGGAGAGATAATCCGAATCCGTACCATGTTTGGGTGAGCGAAATTATGCTACAGCAAACACGGGTAGAAGCGGTGATTCCATTTTTTAATCGATTTATTAAAGAAGTTCCTAAGGTTGAAGAATTAGCAAAGATTGATGATGATAGATTAAATAAACTTTGGGAAGGCTTGGGATATTACTCTAGAGCAAGAAACTTAAAAAAAGCTGCATTAATAATTGTTAATGAGTTTGATGGGTTGATCCCAAGCAATCAAGAAGCTTTGGAATCACTACCAGGTATAGGAAGCTATACTTCAGGAGCAATACTTTCCATCGCTTATAACAAAGCATATACAGCAGTCGATGGTAATGTGCTGCGGGTGTTTGCTAGAATCCTAGCGAACAAAGGTAATATCAAGGATCCTAGTGTAAAAAAAGAGATTCGCTTTGTTGTATCATCAATACTACCAAAATCGAGAATCGGAGATTACAATCAAGCACTTATGGAAATAGGCGCAACAGTATGCAAACCCAATGGAAATCCGGATTGTTTGAACTGTCCTTTGATTTCATTTTGTGAAGCAAATAAGAACGATTTATTAGCTGTGATACCTTTAAAACAAGTAAAGAAAAAGCGAAGAAAAGAAGAAAAAACCGTATTTGTTTTAAACTACAATAACAAATTTGCGATTGAACGGCGTCCTAATAATGGACTTCTAGCAGGGCTGTATCAGTTCCCTAATGTAGATGGACATATGACCGCGGCTGAAGTGAGGAACCAGTTTCCACATCACAAGTCTATAAAAATTATTTCTTCATCTAAACATATTTTTTCGCATATTGAGTGGTATATGAATGGCTATTATATTGAACTTCTAGAACCACTCGATTCTTACATATTTATTAACAAGGAAGATATCGAATTAACGTATTCGATACCAACCGCATTTAAAACATATAAACAATTTATAAAGGAGGATTATTATGAATTATAAACGTTTGATTATTGGTGCTATAATGGGTGCCATTCTTGGAGTTGTTTGCATTATAGGTGCAAATCTGCGCTATGACGGAACACTATCTACGGTATACCTATTTGCTTTTTGGTTTAATAGAGTATTAATTGGTTTATTCATAGGATTACTTGTTTCAATCAAGAACCCGCTTCATTTAGCATTACGAGGAGCACTGGTAGGGTTATTCATTTCTTTTGCTTTTTATAGTGCAACAGAATTCCTAGATTTAACCGGTTTTCTTGTTGGCGCTGTTTACGGAGTTCTCATAGAATTCACTGCTAAAAAACTATCATAATGTTGTCTTTTAGATTTTAGCGCAAGAACATTGGGGTTTTGTATAAACAATTTAAGACAATAAAAAAACCAGTTCAATCGAACTGGTTCATTTTTTTTACGCATCAAAGTATCGTTCGTTACCAATGTAGAATATTGCAAGGGTATTAACGCCTGAATGAGCTCCAACAACTGGCCCAATGGTACCAATGGTAATGATATCTTCCGATACACCTAATTTTTCCACAATATGTTGTTTCACATATTCTGCATCTTCAATACAATCTCCGTGAGAAATATAAATCATTTCATTGTTGTCCTTATCAAAGGTTTCAGCCATACGTTTTACAATTAAGTTTAAGGATTTGAATCGACCTCTTGCTTTTCCATATACTTTGAGTTGTCCTTCTTTAGACACATGAAGTAATGGTTTAATATTTAATAGATTTCCTAGTATTAAACTAGAAGCAGACAATCTACCACCCCTTCTTAAGTGACCTAAATCACTTACTGTGAATAAATGGCTAATATTCAACTTGGTTTCTTCCACATATTTAGCAACTTCCTCGATTGTTTTTCCTGCTTGTTGCTGTTTCACAGCGTAACTAATCAATAACCCTTGCCCCATAGAAGCACACAGTGAATCTATGGTAATAATCTTTCGATCAGGATATTCTTCTTGTAATTCTTTGGTTGCAATTAAACTAGAATTATAAGTTCCAGATAATTTGCTAGAAAATGAAATAGACAAAATGTCTTTTCCTTGTTCCAAAAGAGGTTTCATCACCTTCGAAAAGTCAGCTGGATTTAATTGTGCTGTAATTGCTAATTCCTTTTCTCTTAGCATATCATAAAATACTTTCGATGAAATTTCACTCTCATCAAGTAAATTTTGATATTCCTTACCTTTGATTGTTACCTTTAGGGGCAACACTTCAATTTTATATTCTTTTGCAAGCTTGTTTGGTAAATCAATACATGAATCTGTTAATATTACATACTGGTTCATAATTATACCTCCCATTTCATTTCACTTTCTACTTTATCAAAATATCGAATCACTGTCAACAATATATAGAAAAATTAACGAGTTGTTTGGTAAAACATTACAATTTTAGTATAATGTTAACGGGTGAGAAGATGAAACATAAAAACTATAAAATTATTGATGATATTTATTGGGTCGGAGTCGTAGACTACGACTTAAAAGTATTCGATATTATCATGGAAACAGAATTTGGTTCAACCTATAATAGTTATCTTATAAAAGGTAGTGAAAAAGTCGCGTTAATTGATACTGCGAAAGCCACTTTCAAAGATGATTTTTTAAATCATATTAAAGAAATAATCGATATCAAAGACATCGATTATTTAATATTGAATCATACAGAACCAGATCACTCCGGATCAGTTAAATACATATTAGAAGAAAATCCAGATATCGAAATATATGCAACTGCTCCAGCGTTAATGAATTTGAAAGAAATCATTAACATGCCGTTTAAAGGAAATAGGATAACCAAAGGAATGACTTTGTCATTAGGTAATAAAACGTTAGAATTTCACATTCAACCACATTTACATTGGCCAGATACTATGTTTACATTTATTCCTGAAGACAAGTTTTTATTTACATGTGATTTCTTTGGAGCCCACTATGCAACAGAAGATATTTTACTCACAAACGTTATGAAACAAGAAGAATACTTTAGAGCACTTAAAGATTATTTTGAAGCGATTATGCATCCATTCTTGCCCTATGTAAGAGAAGGGTTAGAAACGGTAAAAAAACTAGATCCTAAATATATTGGTGTATCACACGGTGTAACGTTAAGTAATGGATATATCAATAAGGTATTAACACTATATGATGAATGGAGTGCTTTGCCAGTGAAACTTGATAAACCTTTGGTTTTGATTCCTTTTGCTAGTGCATATGGTTATACTCAGAAAATGGCAACCATTATTCAAGAAACATTATTAGAAGAATTCAACAATGACATTTATGTAGAATTATTCGATATGATTTTTACTAAAACAGACGATATCTTAAAGAGAGTACCAGTTTGTGATGCGTTGTTAATTGGATCTTCAACAATTGTAAGAGATACAGTAAAAATCGTTTGGGACTTACTTGCTGGTATTGACTATGAAATGTCGAAAGGCAAAATTGCATCCGCATTTGGATCTTACGGTTGGAGTGGAGAAGCAGTAGATAATATTGTTGAAAGAGAAAAACAAATCAAATTTAAAACGGTTGTTGGATTGAAAATCAAGTTTAATCCTTCGAAACCTCAAATCGAAGAAATAAAAGAATATGCAAGAAACATTGCAAATTTAATAAAAAAATAAAGGATAGCTGAGCTATCCTTTTACAATTCATTCGTTCCAAAGTCCAATGACTTGATATGATCTAATGATTCACTTATTTTATCAACAAATAATACACCTAATAAATGGTCGTATTCATGTTGAAACACAATAGCTGGAAAACCACTCAATTTAATAATTCCTTTGGTTACTTCCAATGTGTCTAAATCGACAAGATTCACTCTAGCTTTGATTCTACGAGATCTTTTCACCAGTCCAGTAGTCTCTTCGTCAACGGACAAACAACCCTCACCATTCGCTAAATAGGTTTGTTCAACCGAGTAAGAAATGATTTTAGGGTTAACGACAGCTAATTGATACATTTTCCCAGTTTTTTCATCCGGTGCGACAATACAAAACATCTTCTTAGATACATTTATCTGAGGAGCAGCTAGACCTACGGAAGATCTTAAATTATATTGTTCTGCTAAGTCATCGTTTTGAGAGTTGACAACTAATTCCATCATCTCTTTTAATGTATTGAAATCTTCCACGCTCAAAGGCAGAGACACTTCTGGAGCTCTCTTTCTTAAAGTTGGATGGCCTTCTTGAATTATATCTTTCATTAGTAGCATATTTATCACCATAGATATTATATCAAATTATTAGAACAAATTAAAGAAATTTAACTTTCTTAAAATAATATAAGTATGATATAATTTATATGTAAGTTGGTGATAATGTGATAGACAGAAAAGGAATCGTTATATATTTTTCTAATATAAAAGCGGTCAAAGCGATTAAAAAAATGGATATCAATATTTCCTATGTGAATACTGCTGGAAAGTATTTAACAGGATACTGTGATTCCGCAGAATTTTTAAATATCAAAAAGGATTTAAAACGGAACAAATTGATTCGTAAAGTAGATGAATCATTAGTAGAAATGCCAAGCATAGATTTATAAAACAAAAAGTTACCTCTGTCAACATAATTTACTTGACAGATGTATTTTTTTTTGTTACAATATATTAGAAAATAAAACAGGAGGACATAAAAATGGTAAAACTTAGACTACAAAGATTTGGGACAAAGAAAAAACCGTTCTACAGAGTTGTAGCTGCTGATTCTAGAAAACCTAGAGATGGTAGATATTTAGAAATAGTTGGTCTCTATGACCCGACGAAAGAACCTACATACGTAAGTATTGATCAAGAGAAGGTTTTGAAATGGTTGCATAGTGGAGCACAACCTACTGATACAGTGAGAAGTCTATTGTCAAAAGCAGGAATAATTCGCCAATTTGTTGCTGATAAAAACAATAAATAAGGAGTCTAAATAATGGCTGTTGATTTTGAAAAACTAGTTTTAGATTTGGTAACGCCATTGGTTATACATCCAGAGGATTTATTGGTGAAGAAATTTTCTGAAGATGAGACTTCTATTACAATTCAAGTGCTTGTAAATCAAGAAGATTTAGGAAGAGTAATTGGCAGGGGTGGTCGTATTGCAAATGCAATAAGGACGATAGCTTATGCTGCCGCATCTAGATTAGGTAAGAAAGTTAGTATTGATATCGATTCATTTTAAAAATGAAAGATATTATTGGAGTTAGCGCTTGTTTGTTAGGAGTGAATTGTAAGTACAATGGTTCCTCAAATTTAAACCAAGAAATACTTGATTATATAAGAGGAAAAGAAGTAGTTTTGATTTGCCCCGAAGTATTTGGGTGTTTGGGTACACCTAGAATTCCTAGTGAGATTCAAAAAGATGGAAGAATTATCAACAAACATGGAATTGATGTATCCGATAACTTTCGAATAGGCAAAGAAAAAACATTGGAATTACTGAAACAAAACGATTGTAGTACTGTAATATTAAAGGATGGATCACCATCCTGTGGTTACAAAACTATATACGATGGAACGTTTACGAACAAGAAAGTCAGTGGGCAAGGTGTCACTGCAATGTATTTAATTGAAAACAAAATCGATATTATTGATTTAAAGACTTAAAATCAACTTATTGTTGATTTTTTCTTTTTGTAATAAAATTGTGATATAATTAATTGAAATTAAGAGGTAGAAAATGAAAATTAAATTAGAAATTGAAAATGCAATTAAGGAAATGGGGTTTGTTGATTTAACAGACATTCAAAAACAAACGATTCCTTTATTGTTGCAAGGAAAAGATGTTATAGGAAATTCACGTACAGGGACTGGTAAAACGGCTGCTTTTGGGATTCCTATTTTAGAAATGATTGACTTTGATAGTGATTATATTCAAGCTATAATTGTAACGCCAACTAGAGAGTTGGCAGTTCAGATTAAAGGCGAAATGCTAAGAATGTCAAAATACATTGAACGATGTAAAATCGTCGATGTATATGGTGGAGAAATTATTACAAGGCAATTAAGAGACTTGAGAAAGAAACCACAAATCATTGTTGGTACTCCTGGTAGATTATTGGATCATATTAACCGAAGAACTATCAAGTTGGATCAGCTAAAATATTTTATTTTAGATGAAGCAGATGAAATGCTTAAAATGGGTTTTATTGATGATATTGAAACCATTTTA
>CAZUQS010000053.1:0-8093 GCA_964622615.1 uncultured Candidatus Izemoplasmatales bacterium
AACCTTCTCATTGTTCCTAAGCAATGCTTCCATTCGGCCATTAATACTGGTTCTAAATGATTTAATTTTTTTAACATTTAGAATCATACTTTTATTGATCCGAATAAGTGGGGTGTCTATGAATATATCTTCTAATTGATACAACTTCATATTGACTTCAAATACCTTATCTTTTGTGTAGGCAAATACCTTGTTATCAATACTATCGAAATAATAAATTTGACTAGGGATAAGAGTATAATTTCGGCCTTCAATTTTACCAGAAATAACCTTATTAAAATACGTTAATGTTTTTTCGATTTCGAACACAAGTTCATCTTTTTTCTTGCAATGAATTTGAACTTCTGTTTCTTCAATTTCAGGCGATTCATAGACTCTTATTTTCATTCTAACTCTCCAAATAATCTAATAATAATGTATTGATTGAATCCAACTCTATATTTGCTAATTCAAAGGTTTCTAAACGATAGTTCAGTACCTCTATAACTTCTTGAAAAACAACAATAATATCTGCTAGGTTTTCTCTACTGTAGGTTCCTCTTAAATCATATATCCTTTGATAAGCTAATCCACTTGTGTCTAATAACCCAGTACGATATGCTTTTAAGGTTTCGATACGATCTTGAATGACCAGTTTGTCTCCATCTAGTAAGATATAGTTTAGTTCCTTGATTTGTTCCACGTTGGAACGGATGGATTCTCTAGTAGTTTGAATTGCCTCTCTTTGTAATAATAGTTCTCCATGTATTCGAATAATTTCTAATCTAAGTTCATTGAATTGAACCAGTTCACTAGTTGTTTCCGATAATTTCATAACTGGTAAAGTTTCACTCGTAAATGAAAGTTCATTCGCAGATCCGTCTTCCTCAGTTAATGTATTTGATGTTACAGTAACGGATGTTTCTTCAACATTCTTTGTTATCCTTAATACATCATTTAATACTGAATACTCACTACAACTCACAAACGCAAATAATGATACAACACTTATAAAAGCTACAAATAATAATTTCTTAATCTTCATATTAAAATCCCCTTTCTTAGGATGGGTGCATTCTAATATGATTCTTTTAATGATGCAAGATTTTTGCTAGTAAGTTGCAAAATGAACTACTTAAGTTGTCAATTACCTTAACATCATTGCCAATGCATCTTTAATTAGTTGATTGGTTGTTTTTTCAGAATCAAGCTTTGGAAGTACTTTATTAATTTCTTTAGCTTTGTATCCTAGCGCTTTCAATGCTTCCTCAAGTTCTAACATATTAGCAGTTTTGATTGCTTTATCTTCAAAGTCTATTTTACCCTTTAAATCAAGAATAATTTGTTGAGATGCTTTTGGTCCAATTCCAGGGAATTTTTGTAGGTATTTAGCATCGCCGTCATCAATTGCTTTGGTAATGGATTCCACAGATCCAGAAGCTAATATAGCATTTGCACTTTTTGGACCTATCCCATTTACGGAAATTAACTTTATAAACAAATCCTTTTCAGTATCTGTTTTAAAACCATACAAACTAATATTATCATCCGAAACTTTTTGATACAAATACACCATCATTTCTGAATGTAATTTAAAGTTATATGGATTCGGAGTTATTATCAAATAACCGATTCCATTATTTTCTAGGGTAATATGTTTGGGATTAATTTCAGTAATAGTTCCTTTAATATAATTGTACATTTTAACTCCTCTCGAGTGAAATCTATGTTACATAAAGCATCACATAAATAACAAATAATATATATATTAAATGCATATATAAGACAATATTAAATCACATTAAAATTTGAAAATATTTATTCAACAAATTCAAATTCTAGATCAAAAACAATAATAGTGTCTCCAGATTTAGCGCCAGCTTCACGCAATTGATCGTCTAAGCCTGCTCTACGCAACGAGGTTAAGAACATTGCTAGAGATTCCTCAGTCATTAGATTCGAACGATTTACTAGACGTTCCACAAGTTTTCCTCTAACATCAAATGTGTCGCTATCAATCTTCTGAATCAAGATGTCTTTTTCATCATCAGAGAAGTTGTACTCAACATAATCATCGATTACTTCATCTTTTTTGTAAAAGAATGGAGTAACTTCTAGTAATTTTGATACTTCATATATCAGTTCTTTTAAATGATCATTGGTTAAGGCAGATATAGGAAGAACTGATGTTTCATCACCAAAGTGGGTCTTGAACGTTTCAAGTCGTTCCAATGCACCTTCCATATCCATTTTGCTGGCAACGATTATTTGTGGTCTTTCCAACAAATCTTTACTATATTCTTCTAATTCCTTATTTATAATAAGATAATCGTTATATGGTTCTCTTAATGATTCAGGACTCATATCAACCATATGGATTAATACTCTTGTGCGTTCTATATGCTTTAAGAATTGGATTCCTAACCCTGCTCCTTGAGATGCGCCTTCAATCAATCCAGGCATATCAGCTAATACAAACGATTGAATACCAGGTGTACTAACGACTCCTAAATTTGGAATGATCGTTGTAAACGGGTATTCCGCTATTTTAGGTTTTGAATTTGATAAGATTGAAATCAAAGTGGATTTTCCTACAGAAGGAAATCCAATAATACCAACATCCGCTAATAACTTCAATTCGATATGAAGGTTCATTTCGACACTGGTTTGACCATTTTCTTGGAATCTTGGTGCTTTATTTCTAGGTGAGGCAAAAGCACGGTTTCCTCTACCACCTTTACCACCTCTAGCGATGATTTCAGATTGACCATGTGTAATTAAATCAGCCAATACTTCATTGCTATCGGCATTGTATATAAGTGTACCTATCGGAACTTTCACGATAACATCATCCGCGTTTTTCCCATGCATGTTTTTGATTTCCCCGTTTCCACCGGGTTTTGCATATACATGTTTTTGAAACTTTAAATCCATTAATGTGGACATTCCTTCATCGGCCATAAAGACAATAGATCCGCCTTCACCTCCATCACCACCAGATGGTCCACCTAGAGGAACATGTTTCTCACGACGAAAAGCGACAACTCCATCGCCACCTTTTCCGGATTTTACTACTATATTAACTTCATCTATAAACATGACTTCACCTCTTATTATATAAGTATACTATAAAACTAACTCGTATGCTAGTCGATTAATTCCAGATAAGTATCCAACTTCAACAAATCCAATTTTTTTAATTAATCCTTGCATCCTATGGTTATCTGGATGGGTATCGACTTTTATAGAATCATAGTGTTGTTCTTTTGCAAGAATAATTGCATATTGAAACAACAAGACTCCAATTCCCATCTTTTGATAATGTGGGTCAACAACAACACGGTGAATCACCATAGAGTTATTTCTTAACCACTGTATTTCTTTATATGCTTCATCATCTTCTGGCAGGATTGATATGGAAGCGATAATTTGTTCCTCTGATTGGTATATAAACAACCCATTTTTTTCATAATCCGTTAAAAAATGAGCATGGTTTGGGTAATCTCCTAACCATTGTTGTAATCCTAAATTCAACATATAATCTCTTGTTTTTTTTGCTAAAACAGAAAGTTGTTTGATCTGTTCTTTATTTGCTTTGACAATCATTTTAATTCACACGCTCCATCGGTTACTTTCACAACATTTATAATTGGTTGTGAATTGTATTCTCGAATATATAATTCTGTAAAATTATCTATAAAACCATCTAATTTCGATGTTTCCACAAGATTCAATGTAGACCCACCAAATCCGCCACCAATCATTTTAGAACCTAAACTACCAGCATCCATAGCAAGAACTACTAGACGGTCTAAAACTAGAGAAGAAACCTCATACAGGTCTCTTGCTGATTCGTGGGCTTTTGTTAATAACATTCCTAATCCAACAAAATCATTGTTTGATAAAGCAATTTTTGCTTGTTTCACACGATCATGTTCATTTACCAAATGCTTGAAACGTTTTTTTAAGTCTTCCTCTTCAATATAAGCTTCATATTGTTCATAATCGTTCGGCAATAAATCACAAATATATTCAATATCAACATGTTGTTTTAAAATAGCTAGAATATCTTGGGTTTCTTTTTGACGAAGATTGTATTTTGATTTTTTTAATCGTCTCGTAATATTAGAGTTTACTAAAACGAATTTGTAGTCTTCCATATTACAGGGAATAAATTCATAATTCAATGTATTGGATTCCAAATAGATTGCATGATCTTTCTTGCCATTGGCAATGATAAATTGATCCATAATTCCGCAGTTCACACCAATATAAAGATTTTCGACTGCTTTTGATATCAAAGCTATTTGAACTCCGTCTAAACCGAAATTATTTAAATCATTAACGATGTTACAAACAAGGACCAACAATGCAGCACTTGATGATAATCCACCACCACGTGGTAAGTTTCCAGCTATAACCAAATCAAACCCATCGCTTACAACATATTTACGAATGTGAAGTTCATGGAATAAACCACTAATATAATTTGCATAGTTACGGTTTTCATCATATTCGAGTTGATCTAAGGCAAATGAAATAATACCTTTTCTTCTTATATTATCAGAAAAAACATGAATTTGATTATCAGTTCTTTTGCTAACTGCGCCATAAATACCAAAATCAATACAGAATGGTAGAACAGCACCACCATTGTAATCGGTATGACCACCTATTATATTGACTCTACCAGGAGAGAAATATAGTTTATCACGTTCTTTATGAAATGTTTGTTTAAACAATTCATTTGTGAAATTCTTCATATACCCTCCAAAATACTGCTTATAAAAATTATATTATAAAGTTCTTTGTTTTTCAATCGTTATACTAGGTATATATTCATAAAACACATATTTAATAGAAAAACACAAATCTCTTTATATAGTTTTTAATTTTTTGCATAAAAAAAACAGGATAAACCTGTTTTATACTTCTTGTGGATATACGCTTGCTTGTTTTCTATCTTTTCCAGCTCTTTCGAATTTAACAATACCATCGATCTTTGCGAATAATGTATGATCTTTACCGATTCCTACATTTTCACCTGGGTGAACTTTTGTTCCTCTTTGACGATATATAATAGATCCTGCTGTACATAATTGTCCATCAGATAGTTTAGCTCCTAAACGGCGACCTACAGAATCACGACCATTTTTGGTAGACCCTGTACCCTTTTTGGATGCCAAGCATTCAAGTATATTTAAATTAAGTATCATTTAAAACACCTCCAAATTATTTTTAAAATTATTCGACATCAATGCTAGTAATAGTCAGCTTAGTATAAGCTTGTCTGTGACCATTTTTTTTGTGGTAATGTTTTTTGGCTTCGTATTTGAATACGATGATCTTAGGACCTCTGCCATGTTTAACAACATTAGCGGTAACAGTAGCTTTTTTTACGTATGGATTTCCAATTTTTGTTTTAGAGCCACCGAGCATTAATACTTTATCAAACGTATAATCTGCGCCTGCTTCAACTTCTAATTTTTCAACATAAATTTCTTGTCCAACTTCAACTCTTACTTGTTTTCCACCAGTTTCAATAACTGCGTACATTTAGTGCACCTCCTCATAATATTAAGACTCGCCATATTTTGGTAACTTTTACGTATTTAAAACCAAATTTGTGCGGTATGCGATTCATACGGGAGTATTATACACAAATAAACCCCCAATGTCAATAAAAAGATTTCAAAACTCCGCCATTTTTACCATTCTTTTAAGATTCTAATTTTTTTAAATAAAAATCAATAATTTATGATACAATTATCATAAAGGGAGTGATGATTTTGCCTAGTATATTTCTATTTATTAACAATTATATCATTATAGCATTTATTGTAGGCTTTGTCTTAATAATTTATTATGCTATGTCGTTTTATGTATACAAAATGCTCATGATAAACTACAACAAACCTCCTGTGAATTTAGTGGACCATACAGAAGATTTTTACAAAGAATCTTATCAATGGTTTCAAGAGGTTCCAAAAGAGGATGTTTTTGTTAACAGTTATGATAGTTTAAAATTACATGGATACTATATTCCTTCCTATAATAAGAAATCAAACAATCTCGCTATTGTTGTACATGGATATCAATCCAAAGCAACCGATATGATTATCATTGGTAAAATGTACTCAGAAATGGGATTTCAAGTGATTTTAACAGACTTAAGAGGTCATGGTGAGTCTGAGGGTAGTTTTACATCGTTTGGTTACTATGAAAAATATGATTTAAAGAAATGGATTAATTTCGCTAACCGCACCTACGGAGCGGATATCAAAATATTGATTCATGGAGTATCAATGGGTGCTGCATCTACAATGATGGTTACCGGGTTAGATATTCCTAAAAATGTAAAGTTCCTATTGATAGACTCTGGATTTACCTATGTGAAGAAAACATTCACAAAAGCAAACCGTTCAAAAGGCTTAAAAATATTTTATTTTGGACTCAATATCATCAGTTATTTAAGACATAAGTTCACATTCTATCAAATCAGACCTATCAAATATATGAAACGAAACATCATCCCATTTTTACTCGTTATAGGTGAAGAAGACAGAGTCGTTCCCGTATCGATGGGAAATGAACTGTTACACTCATCACCAGCTACTGTAAAAGACATGTTAGTGGTACCAGGCAGTAAACATGCTCAGGGATTCCGCGCGGACTATAAGCTATGCTATGACAAGTTATTGAAGAATATAAAGCCAATTTTTAACATTAAAAAAATTTATGAAAGTAATAATTAAACATTTCCAAAAAAAAACATCTAAAAGGTGTTTTTTTTATTAACATATGTTCATTTTAATATTGACATATGTTATAAATAGCGTTATCATATATGTGTACCAAAAGTTCGATGAAACAACATAAAAGGAGACGTATATGAAAAAGTATGATATCATCGTTGTCGGTGGTAGTGCAGCTGGTATTCCAGCAGCAACAACTGCGAGAAAATACTACCCAGAGAAAACAATATTGTTAGTTAGAGATGTAGAAAATGTTCCGATTCCATGTGGGATTCCATATATTTATGGAACGGTAATGGATCCTATGAAAAATTTGATTCCTATTGAAAAAATTGGAGCTGGAAACAACATTGATTTAGAAGTTTCCAAAGTAGAATCAATCAATAGAGATGAAAAACTTATAATAACAAGAAAAGGCGATTCATTTGGCTATGATAGATTAATCTTAGCAATTGGATCAAAACCAATTGTACCTCCAATTCCAGGTATTCGCTTGAAAAATGTATTTCCAATTAAGAAAAACACAACATATTTACAAAGCATTCAAGATCAACTCAATATATCTAAAAATGTAATCGTTGTAGGTGGTGGATTTATTGGTGCTGAAATGGCTGAAGAATGTAAAAAACACAATTCTGAATTGAATGTTACTATAGTAGAAATGCAAGACCATTTGTTAAAACTAGTATACGATGAAGAATTCTGTATATTAGCGGAACAAGCATTATTAGACCAAGGAATTAACTTGTTATTAAACGAACAAGTACAAGAGTTCAAAGGTACTGACCATGTAACGCATGTTTCACTGGCTTCTGGTAAAACACTTGAAGCAGATATGGTTATTCTTGGTATTGGTGCAATACCGAACACAAAACTTGCAGTTTCAGCTGGATTAGAATTAGGCGCAACAAAAGGAATTAAGGTAAACAGATATATGCAAACAACTGATAAATCAATCTTTGCTTGTGGAGACTGTGTCGATAAATTCTCATTCTTTGATGGAAGTCCATCTTCATTAAGACTTGCATCTATAGCAACAATGGAAGCAAGAATTGCGGGTATCAACTTATTTAAAATAAGAAGAGCGAACCCTGGTGTTGTTGGATGTTTTTCAACAGCATTAGGCAAGAAAGCATTTGCTGCGGCTGGTTTAACAGAAAACGCTGCTAGCGCTAAATGCTGCGATGTTGTTACAGGTTCTGCAGAATCTATCAACCGTCATCCTGGACTTATGCCTGGTGCTGAAAACCTAAAAGTTAAACTGATATTTGAAAAGGCAACACAAAGAATTATCGGTGGAGAATTATATGGAGCATACTCTGCTGGTGAATTGATTAATGCAATCAGTGCTTTTATCTC
>CAZUQS010000054.1:0-7989 GCA_964622615.1 uncultured Candidatus Izemoplasmatales bacterium
ATGTTCTTTTCCCTAGCATGTAGAATTTTTTTGGAGAAACGTATTTAATAAGTCTTTTCAAAATTCTCGGAATCACCATCAGAAATACTTCAAATACAGTTGTAAATATAATATATATTTCTGGTATTAATTCAAAATCAGGGATCCCGATTGTAACTACTGATAAAACTACGTTGAAAATCAATACTGCTATAGCAATTTTAAAAATCTCATCAAATCCCACATTGTCTAAAACTAGTCTGTAAACCTTAAATATATAATAAAACACTAATTTAGCTAAGACAACAACTGGTAAAATCTTAATTGCTAAAATATGATCAAAATTTCCTACATTTGTTATCGTTAAAGCACCTATAGCCAGCCCATAAGTAAGAAGAATTGCAAATGCATCATAAAGCATCATTTGCCAAACTTTTATATTGCTTACCCTTTTCAGAAACTTGCTATCATATGCCATAAAACGCCTCCAAATAATATTATTTGTATATAAATAATATCATAAATGAACCCCCTTTTCAATCTATTTAGATTAATAATAAAAAAAGGACTTAATCGTCCTTTAATTACATCTTAAATATGTCAAAATAGAATTCTACTCCGTCATCTAAATTAATTACACCGTAATCATATCCAAGCAAATCCAGGATAGTTCTACATATGGAAAGACCTAATCCTTGACCACCATAACTCCTAGTTCTAGCCTTGTCTACTTTATAAAAACTATCCCATATGTGATCAATTTCATCGTCAGGAATGTTAATACCTGAGTTATAAACAGATATTCGAACAGAACTATTACTAAGTTCACTTACATTAATACTAATAAGTCTGTTTTTGTCAACATGATTAATTGCATTATTAATGAAATTCGTCAAAACGGATTGTAGTTGATTAAAGTCCGAATTAACTGTCTTATCAATAAAATCTGTTTTCAGAATAATGTTCTTTTCTTTAAAAACTAATCCAAACAAATTAATCGTATCATTCAATAAGTCGGTTACATTTAAATCGGAAAATTCAACTTCCGTTGAGCCGCTCTCCATCTGCGACAGTTTTAACAAATCCATAACAAGTTTATTCATCTTATTGGTTTCATCTAATATAATAGCAATATATTCTTCTGCGGAATTTGCGTCCAAATCTGGCAATCTAAGTGCCTCTGTGTATCCCATAATTAGTGAAATTGGTGTTTTCAACTCGTGAGATGCGCTAGCAATAAATTCTCTTCTCATTTTATCAATATCTGTCTTAAACAAGATTTCCTTTGCTAACCGATTATTTGTTTTTTGTAATTCTAAAATATTTGCTTCTAACTGATTACTCATTCGATTAATACTTTGCCCCAAATCTCCAAACTCATCATCAGATTTAATATCTACTTTGTTAGAGAAATTCAAATTCGCTATCTCTTCTGCTATTTTATTTATTTGCAAAATTGGATTGGTGAATGAATAACTAATAAAAAACATTGTAGCAAATGAAATCACCATAAATACAAATCCCACAAGAATTGTAAATGAGTTGAATATCTTTATATTATCAGTAATTGATTGAAATGTTATTGTTAGAAGATAATATGCATTTTCTCCACTTGTTTGCGTCTTTTCAACACAAAGACCTATCACTTGAGTGTTAGGGTTACTTATACTATATTCTGATTGTATGTCCACCAAATACGCTTTATAGTCTTCTTCCGGGCTGATTTCAACTTGAGTTGCATAAGAGTCTTGATTTCCCAATGTATCTTCATTAAAATCAAAAATAATTCTACTAATTATTCCATCAGAAATATTGAACCTATTTCCGTAAATCCTATCAAAGACATCTGGATAATTATTGAAATCAATCCATTCGAAATTTGGTTCAAAATCAGCTGTTTGAATTACAACTTGGATATTGATGTTATAGTCTTTCTCCACATTCTGCATTTCATACAAAAAATCATCGTCGTCGATTTCAGTGTTTTTTACAACGTGAAATGCTTCTATCAATGATGTTTCTCTATTTCTTATGTAGTAATTCTCAAGAAAAGTATTATTCAACAATATTAGTCCGGCTATAAAAGCGAGTATCAATCCGTAAACTAAAAGGAATAATTTAGATCTAATGGATGATTTCATTTTCCAAATCTAATCGATACCCAATACTTCTAACAGTAGAAACATAAAATGAGTATTTTCCAAGTTTTGCTCGTAATTGTTTTATATGAGTATCTACAGTTCTCAAATCTCCAAAATAATCATAATTCCAAACTGCATTTAAAATCTTGTCTCGGGATAACGCAATTCCTTTATTGTCTATAAAATACTTTAATAACTCATATTCTTTAGGCGTAAGTGAGATTTTTTCTTCATCCACAAATGCTTCTCTTGCAGCGAGATCCATACGGATTACTCCAAACAAGATTTCTTCATGCGACTTATTATCTCTCTTTAACAACTTATTGATTCTCGCCATAAGTACGCTTGGCGAAAATGGTTTCGTGACATAATCATCCGCTCCAAGTTTAAATCCCTTTAATTGATCATATTCATCGCTTCTAGCTGTTAGCATGACTACTGGTATACTCATAAAATCTCTAATTCTTTCTAATACATACCAGCCATCATATTTTGGCATCATTACATCTAGAATGACCAAATCAATTTTTTGCTTAGATTCAAATAGAATATCTAAAGCTTCTTCTCCATCAGCCGCTTCTATGACTCGATAATCTTCTCTTTTCAAAAAATCAGATACTAGTCTTCTAATTCTATACTCATCGTCAACAACTAAAACATATGTATTTCTCATTTAGACATCACATTCCCTTCAAATAAAAATTCAATATATTGTAATAAGTATATTCTTATATAATATTGATATATTGAATTAATTTAATTATATTTTATATATATGGTGAAACTGTGATAAGATGATGTTTTTTTACTTTAAAACACATTTATTACAAAATATGTGTGTTGCAATTTCTTTTCCAAACAAATTCTCAACAATATTAAAAGCATCTAACAAACTACTTAATCTAAAATCGTGAATATCAGAGGCAACAAAATCGACCAAATTATTTTTTATTAAATTTAATACCATTTTCTTTATTTTCTTGCCATATTCACCGTTAATTGCACTGCAGTTTATTTGAATCATAGCTCCCATTTTTTTCATGACCATATAATCCTTTATATCATTGATATATGGATACCTCTCTGGATGAGCGATGATTGGCACATATCCTTTTGATTTTATATTATGTATGGCTTCTCCTATATCTTCAGTTTTCTCGTACAAAGAAAACTCCAATAATACATAGTTAGAGTCACCTAATGGTGTTACAATTTTGTTCTCTAGGTTTAGAATTGTATGACGATCAAAATAGATTTCATTTCCTAAATGCAAATTTATCTCTATTTTTTGTTTCTTTATTTCTCGAATTAATAGATCAAAGACTTTTTTGTTGTCTTCAAATGAAGATAAATAATCTCTATATTTAATATAATGAGGTGTTACAAATATATCTGTAACACCTTGTTTAAGTTCATATTTAATTAATTCAATTGAAGTTTCCAAATCTGGAGATCCATCATCAACGCCCGGTAGAACGTGTGTGTGAACATCAATCAAATCTATCTCTCCCTTTTTATTTGTTGTTTGAAAAACCATAATACCCGTAGGTTCCTTGGGCTTTTCTTACATCAATATTAGCTAAGACACCACCAATGATATTTGCTCCATTTTCTTTTAATTGTTCTAACCCGATTTTCGCATTATCTTTTTTTGTTTGATTAAATGCAGCTACATAAATCACTCCATCAACAAATTTTGATACCACTAAAGCATCTGTAACGGATAGAACTGGAGGCGTATCAATCACGATATAATCGTATTCGCTTCTTAAATTGTTTACCATATTAATGATTTTATTTGATTGTAAAACGATATGTGGATAAGTTAGTCTGTTTCCTGATAATAAAAGGTCAATTCCTGAATCGTCTTTCAAAATTAAATCATGAACATCTTTGTCATTTACAACAAAATCATATAACCCAACATCGTTCGATTTATGAAACGCTCTATGAATTTTTGGTCTTCTTAAGTCAAAATCCAAAATAATTACTTTTTTCCCTTTTTCAGAATATACAGCTGCCAAATTAATTGCTGTTGTAGTTTTCCCGTCTTGAGGGGTCGCAGAAGTCGATTGAATGACTTGTAAAGGTTTATCAAGACTTGACATTCTAATGTTTAATTCTAACTTTCTATAAGCTTCCGATTCTGGTGAATTAGGATTTTCAATCACAACATTTCTATATTCAAAAAATTCCATTTATTCCACCAACTTTCTTTCTCTCATTGTTCCTGGAACAGCAGCAATAACCTTAATGCCTAAATATTTTTCCATTTCTGATGATGATTGGAATTTGTTATTGAACAACTCTTTAACAAAAACAAAAGCTAACGCTAAGATCCCACCCAATAATATACTAATTACGATGTTTAAAATCGTGTTAGGCGAGCTTGGATTAACCGGAGTGACAGCAATATCTAGAAGCTTCAATTTATCTTGCAATAGAATATATCCCTCTTCTTCGCTGTTCGCAATTGAAATAGAATTTGCAACCAATGTATTAGCTATTTCAGATGCTAATTCTGGAGATTCATTTTCAACGCTTATGTAAATAATTAAAACACTCGACTGTGTTGAAATTGAAATACTATTTTTAAGATTACTTAACGAATATTCTGCTGGCAATCCAACAACATC
Organism: uncultured Candidatus Izemoplasmatales bacterium; assembly: GCA_964622615.1. Taxonomy (GTDB): domain Bacteria; phylum Bacillota_I; class Bacilli_A; order Izemoplasmatales; family Hujiaoplasmataceae; genus 4572-104. Next base: position 4,757 of record CAZUQS010000054.1, read on the forward strand.
CTCTATAACACTTTCTAATACTAAGTTAGAAACTACAAATTCTTTATAGGTTGCTATAAGATTTTGAGCAATCGCTACAGCAGATTGTTCAGAACTTCCGGTGCTTTCATAATCCACATCGACTATTAATGATGTCTCAGCGGTATATTTAGGTGTCACTACAACATAAGTATAAACAATCCCTACTACCATTACCCATAAGGTTACTAAAATGATTAGCGTTTTATTTAGCCATACAATTTTAAATAACTCTTGTAGCGTCATTCCTTCTTCTTCAACAATTTGTTGTTGATTTAATTCATTCATATATATCTCCTCTTCAATAGCAATTTATAGTAAAAGAAATTCTTAGTGTATATATTATATAATATCAGATTATTTATTACAACAATCTAAACTTATCTTAACAATTATAATTAATGATTTTATCTAACGCATTTAAAAAAACATAAAATAGAACATTGATGCAATACCCATAGCGAATAGGTAATAGCTAAAATATTTTAGTTTTCCACTTCTAAATATATTAAATATTAGTTTATAAGCAAAATAGGTTGCAACTACAGCTCCAATAAAAGACAAAAAGTAATAAAAATAGTAATTATTATTGGCTATTCCTAAGCCCTCAGTTCTAATATCCAGGATTGATAATAATATCGAAGCAAATGATAGAGGAATATATAGTAAGAATGAAAAATTTAATGCAGAGTCAATTCCCATTCCACGCTTAATACTAGTACTACTTGTCATACCGGATCTAGAGACACCAGGAAATATTGCAACAGCTTGCGCTAATCCAATTAGAATCGTATCTTTCCAATTAATCATAGTTTTACCTTTTAATATTTTAGTGTCCCGTATCGTATATAAAACAGTACCAGATACTAAGAATCCGCCTCCCACTAGAAGTAATCCATATTTTGCTAAAACAAATGAATCGATGAAATCTCTCAATAAAAATCCAACAATCCCTGCAGGAATACAAGCGACAATAATTCTTACTGAGAAGATAAAATTATTATATTTTTCTTCCCTTAGTTCCTTCTTAAAAATATACAGAAATGAATCTTTTATGAGTACTACTATCCGTCTAAAATATAATACAAGAAATGTCAACAAAGACCCCGTATTCACAAGAATTAAGAAAAATAACCCCTCATCTTTTTGAACATTAAAAAAAACCTGTGCGACTTCAACATGTCCACTGGATGAAATGGGTAAAACTTCTGTAATTCCTTGTATAATACCTAGTAATAAGTATTTAATTGCTTCAATAATGTCCAAGTATATCACTCCCTCCTAATGATTTTACTATATAAGTGCTCATTTTGCAATAAAACAAAAAAAAGTCAAATTATATTTGACTTCTTTTGTCTCTTATTTAAATTCTGTCATCCATAATCCATGTAAATTGCAGAACTCATAAACCTTTACAGGCTTTGATAAATCTACATCAAATTCCGCTGCAGGTTCTTCTCCAGGATTGAATGTTTTGATTTGATATCTATCTCCATTATCGATAAATACCCATTGAATCCAATGATTTTCCAACATAGGATGTGTTACTGATCCAACTTTTACTGAAATTTTGTTTTCAGCTATCTTTTCAACTACAGGCAAATGTTTTTCATTTCCAGCATCTTCGGTTTTCGGATTTAATAAAGTCATCTCATCACCGCAACAAACTAATGTTGAATTTACTGGATATGTATAACAAATTCTTTTACAATGTTTACAATAATAAATATTCATAACATACCTCCTTTTTTATAATATCATAACAATATATATTTTTAAAGCAATTGAAACTATTTTTTTTCTTTTAACGCTTTTTCATCTTTTAACATCTGTTTTGGTGTGCTTCTAAAGAATAGAATGACAAACATAACCACGACATATGCCAAGCAGCCAAATAATGCAATGTATTTAAATAGTTCTGCATTCGCTGTTCCGTAACCAAGAGATGGTAACATTAAAATAATGAATAATGGTAATGCAACTGCGATTGCAGTTCCAGAGCCAAGAACCAACTCTTCAGCAACTGGTGTTTCTAAGTTTTTATCTAATCCTTTTAGTAAAGCGATTCCGGTTGATGCGGTTCCTGTTAACATCCCAAATAGACCAACGAAATACTCGTTTTTGTATTTTGGATACACCCTTCTTGTAATAAACCTTAAGTACACCAAGGTTAATATTCCTCCAACAGAAGCAACAACACCTAATAATACTCCGTAATCTTTAAGAAAATCCAAAGTAATTGTCAATACCGCACCAGCAATCATTATATTAAAAAATAATGAGCTCAAGTTAGATAATATGTAATCGTTTGTAATAAAGTTGACATTTTTACCTTTTTTCTCGATTTTTTTAAGTAAAAATTTATATAATAATGCATAGAAAATACCGATAATGAAATTGAATCCTTCTAACAAACCAAATACTGTATTTCCAATACCGCCATCTTCGGATACTAAAATTCCTTCAAAGATGAAAAGTGTTAACCATACCAACGCGTATATCACACAAATAATTACAAATTGTACGGTTATTCCATCCATTACACTGATTTCTTTTACAGTATCCACTTCAATGACATGTTTTTGGACGGAAGAATCTTCATAACGCTTTGTTCTTTCAATTTTGTTTCTTCTTGAAATCACATTAATTAATAAAACTCCAACAGTACCTCCAAATAAAAATCCCAAGAATGCATAGGAAGCACCCAGAGCAATCCCAAATCCCCCTAGCATTTCATTCCACATGCTACCGAAACTTGTTGCCAATCCTGGTCCTTGACCGAATCCTAAAGCCAACAACATTCCACTACCTATAAATTTGTCACTAAAGAACAATACAACAAGTAATATTCCAATAAATGCTTGTAAAGCGTAAGTACTTGTAATAATCATTCCTGTTGACCATACCTTCTTCTTATCATCGCTTTGCTGTCTCTTAAGCGTTAAAGCAATGAATCCCAATGCCAAACAGTGATACACAATTGTTTTCATAATCTCAACATCAATTATATGAGATCCCGGGTTAAATATCGCATCATATACCAGCGATAATAAGAACCCTATTGTCCCACCTAATAAAGCGGTTGGTAAAACAATCCTGTTTAAGAAAGGCATTTTTGTTTTTAAAATCTTTCCTACAAACAATAAAACTCCAATGAATAAGAAATAAATTATTACTCCCCATTTTTCCATAAATCCTAGCCTCCAACTTTAAAT
>CAZUQS010000055.1:0-7957 GCA_964622615.1 uncultured Candidatus Izemoplasmatales bacterium
TGTGTACGTTAGATTGGATCCAGTTAAGGCAGAGATATTGTTATAAGGAGAAAATGTAGCTAACATAAATTGAAAATAGGTTGGTCGTTTTATCGAAACAACATAAGTCGTTGAAATCGTTCCTTCAATCTCTTTATCAAGGTTGTATTCAATTGTAATCAAATCTTCTACTTCTGTAAGTCCTCCCGGACTATTGATTAAATAGGGAATCGGAAATAAAAGAACAAACATAATAAATAGATATGGTAACACCATAGCTATTATCGCTGATGAGTAGTGATTAAAGAGTTCCTTCATGACCAAACACCTTCACGTTGTAATCGTCTAGTTTACGAAGTTTGATCCCTGCACTATCAAATAATTTTCTGGATGCAGTGCAGATATCGGAGCCGTTATACTTATCATCCAGGTAGACAACTTCTTTAATCCCAGATTGAATAATTAGTTTTGCACATTCGTTGCACGGAAATAATGTCACATAAATTCTTGAGTCATCCAAATCAACACTAGCATTTAATATTGCATTTGCTTCTGCATGCACTACATATGCATATTTCGTGTTCAAAAAATCTCCTTCTCGATCCCAAGGAAATTGGTCATCGCTACAACCATTTGGTAGTCCGTTATACCCGATTCCTACGATATGGTTCTTTGGATTGACAATGCAAGCTCCCACTTGACTTGATTCATCTTTTGATCTGAGGGCAGAAAGATGGGCTACTCCCATAAAATATTCATCCCAGCTAATATAATTGTTTCGCTTCATATCTAAATACCTACCCAATATTCTTTTGCGATTTTCGCTGCTAAATGACAATTGTTGTAGACTAATTGCATATTTACTTCTAGTGATTTATTCCCTGTAATTTCGGTAATTTTTTGAAGTAAGAAAGGTGTTGTTTTCTTGCCTGTTATGTTTTGTTTATTCATTTCATCGATCGCTTGATTGATAGCTGCGTCAATTTCCGCTTTTGGATAGGAATACTTTTTAGGGATTGGATTCGCTACAAATACGCCTCCATCAAGTCCTAAATTCCATTTCGTTTTACATATATGAGCAATTTCTCTTGCAGTCTCACAGTTATATTCTAATGGAATTCCCGATTCCCTAGAATAGAATGCAGGCAATTCATTGGTTTGATAACCCAAAACCAATATTCCTTTTGTTTCCATGTATTCCATTGTTTTTTCTAAGTCTAAAATTGCTTTCGCTCCTGCCGATACGACTGCAACTTTTGATTTCGTAAATTCTTCCAAATCGCAAGATATATCAAACGTTTCACTTGCGCCCTTATGGACACCACCAATTCCTCCAGTTGCGAAAAATTTGATTCCAACCATTTCACAAATTGCCATAGTAGCGGAAACCGTTAATGCTCCACATGTATTTCTGGCAATTGCCATAGGAATATCTTTACGACTAACTTTTAATACTTCAACTTTCTTATTTGCGATATATTCAATTTCATCATCATTCAACCCAACAACAATATCTCCATCAATAATTGCGACGGTTGCTGCTAAAACACCATAAGATTCAATTATCTCTTGGCACTTTTTTGCAGTATGTACATTTTGTGGATAGGGCATACCATGCGAAATAATGGTTGATTCTAATGCAACCACTGGTTTTCTGGCTTTAATAGCATCTAATATATCTTCTCTTACTTTAATCATTGTAAATCCTCCTTGAGTAAATTTAAATCAATATGACAGTATCCATAAGGATTTTTGTCTAAATATTTTTGGTGATACTGCTCTGCATCATAAAATGTAGAAGCAAGTAACACTTGTGTTTTAATTGGTTTTTTATAGTTTTGTTTTACAGATTCTAAAAATTTTAAAGCAACGCTGCGTTCTGATTCTTCATAATAATAGATAGCACTACGATACTGAATTCCAATATCATTCCCTTGTCTATTAATTTGAGTTGGATCAATAATCCTGAAAAAATGCTTTAATATTTTTCCTAGAGATATAACTAGTTCATCATATTCTATATACACCGCTTCTGCATGTCCAGATCCATCACAAACTTCTTCATAACTTGGGTCATCAGACAATCCATCAATATAGCCTACAATAGTCTTTTGAATTCCCTTTACTCTTGAAAAATAGGCTTCGAGACCCCAAAAACAGCCACCAGCTAATGTTATTTTTTTCATAAATGTTCTCCTATCATGCGATTAATTACATATGATGCAAGGATTAATCCAGCAACGCTTGGTACATATGCACAAGTTCCAAGTGCAGATTTATCTTCTAAAGATTGTGGCTTTTCAATGGAATACACAACAGGAATATTTAATGTTACTCCTGCTTCTTTTAGTTTTTTTCTCATTATTTTTGCAAGTGGACATACGGACGTCTTTTGTAACGTCGAAACTGTAATCAATTCTGGATGCAGTTTATTTGCAAATCCCATTGATGCAATAATCGGAATGTCTTTGCGCACTGCTTCTTTAATAAGAGTGGTTTTTGCCGATACATCATCAATAGCATCCACAACAAAATCAGGATTCATATTTAGAATATCTTGGATAAGAATTTGATCTGCTCGAATTGGAAATGATAACACGGTAGCATTTGGATTGATATCTTTGATTCGTTCTTCCATAATATCCGTTTTTAACATCCCAATGGTCGATTCCAATGCAATCAATTGACGATTTAGATTTGTAATTTCTACGCGATCAAAATCGCAAAGAATGATATGTCCAATTCCAGAACGTGCTATTGCTTCAGCTGCGTAGCTTCCTACTCCACCAAGTCCAAAAATAGCCACTGTTTTGTGTTGTAATTCATTCAACAAGTTTTCACCCACAATGGTTTTAAATCGATCGAATCTCATACATTACCCCCCATAAAAATTAGGCTGCAATATAGCAGCCTGTTAATTTTTTCTTATAAAATCAATTTTAAAAAATCGTCTACCAAGGTAGATTAACAAATAGACCATTACAAAAAATACAACTACTATAATATTAGCTATGTATGCTCTGTTCCCACCCATATAATCATATATAACAATAAATCCTAGCAAACTAAAAGCACATATAAAAAGGATATAGAAATATTCTCCTCTATAAGTAGCTTTCACTTTTCTTCTCAATCTATCTCGATTAAATGCAAGATAAACGGATCCAATTACTAAAATAATTACATTCGCAATTAAGACCCACAACATGAATGTGTTGATGTTTAGAATATTGTCGATTTCAAATAGATACGTAAATACTAAGACAATAGGCAAGAAGAAAATCATCGATACAAGAAAGGTAATTACGCTAATCTCATACTGCGAATAGACTCTGGGATTATCTTTCTTTATCATGGTCCATCTGCCTCATTTTGCACAGGTTTCAGATTAACTTTCTTGTTTTCCTTGTAGAAATTATAGACTACTCTAACTGAAGCAATAATAGGTGATGCAAATATAATTCCTAAAGCACCAAATAAAGAACCAAAGAATAGAATAGACATGATTATGACAATTGGATGAATTGATAATTGATGTCCAATAATAAGTGGTTGGAATATGTTACCTTCAAAGAACTGCAACACAACATTAACTCCGAGTACAAGTACAGGACCAGGCCCAGTTGTAGCAATAAATGTATAAATAATTGGTGGAACAGCGGCGATAATCATCCCGAAATAAGGAATGATATTCGTAATTCCAACTAATACACCAAATACTAAGTAATATTTTAAACCAATTAAGCGATAAGCAATTGTAGCAACCGTTCCTAAAACAACCATTAAGAATACTTGACCTCTTAAGTAAGCTCCTACTGTACGACTTAATCTTGATCCAAGCTCTGCAACATTCTTTTCATGTTTTTGAGGTATTACAGAACGAAGTCTTTCGGTAATCATTTCATAGTCTTTTAAATAATAGATCAGTAAAATTGGTGCTAAAAACAGACTGCTTAACAATGGGATTAAAGAACTTGATAATGCGCTAATTAAATTTGGAACTGCACTATCTAATGTTGCATTAATCAAATCTGTTTCAGTAACATACGCATAGACTTGATCATAGATATCGGTACCAAATACAAAATCATCTCTTAAATCTGTTTGTAAATAGGTAATAATCGTTTGAAAATCTCGATTAAAGAAGTTTGTGATTTCAGCAATTATCTTTGGTGCTAAATAATAAAATCCTGCAAAAATCAAAGCAGCCGACAAAATAAAGACTAGACCCAAAGAAAACCATCTTGGTCCAACACCTTTTTTCTCTAAATATTTAATAATTGGAAATACAATTAGCGATATTAAGTACGCTATTGCAACTGGAACAATGGCTGTTTTTACGGCCTTTAAAATCCAAGTCCATAAATCAGAAAATTGAACAGCAACAAATAAAGTACTAAATCCTAGTAAAGCAATTACCATATATTTAATTATTCGATTTAACGATTCATCAGAAATATGCTTTTTCTTCATTTTCTTACCTCAACTAATAATTATAACATAATTAAAACGATAAATGCAGTTAATATCATAAAACTCTAACATTCATCACAACTTTCACATTCTCCTGCGCAACCTCCAGAATTTGGTGTTCTTAGTGCATTTACCAAATAATTATAAAGGTTATTTAAAGGAACGCGTTGTTGCACTCCTGTGCTGGTTACTTTTACAGTCATCACTTGATCTTTTGCTTCGTCCTCACCATAAATGAGAGTGAATAATGGATTAAGACGTTCGGATTGTTTGAATTTTCCCTTTAAATTTTTATTAAAGAAATCGTAATCACAAACCAAACCACCAAGTCTTAAATCGTTCACTATTTTCAATGCATTCATTTGCACAGATTCGCCTAAAGCAACCATAAAACAGTGTATGAATGGTTTCATTTCTTCTTTTTTAACAGACTCTAAAGCCAACAATAATCGTTCCATTCCAAAAGCAAATCCCACTGCAGGAACACTAGGCCCATCCAATGATTCTACTAAATTATTGTATCGTCCCCCACCTACTAAAGTAGATTGTGCACCTAAACTTGGTAAGTTGGCATCAATCTCAAATACGGTATTGGTATAGTAATCCAATCCTCTTACCAAAGATTTATCGATAACATACTGAAGTCCTACTGCATCCAGCGCTTCGAGTACTTGTTCAAAATGATATTTATCCTCATCCGTTAAATAATCTAAAGGCTTTGGAGCATCTAATAAAATTGGATTTTCTTTATCTACTTTACAATCCAATACTCTTAGTGGGTTTTCTTTATAACGACGTTTACAATCACTACAAAGATGGTTTAAATTTGGTTTTAGATACTCGGTTAATTTTTCTTTGTATAATTCTTTACTACTCGTGCCACCAAGTGAATTAATCTTGATAGTAATATCTGTAATTCTTAACGCAGTTAGGAAGGTTGCAGCGTAATTAATAATTTCTGCATCAATCAATGGGGAATTTGACCCGATTGCTTCCGCACCAAACTGACGAAATTGACGATATCTGCCCTTTTGCGGACGTTCATATCGAAACATCGGCCCATGATAAAAGAGCTTAAGAGGTAAATTTGCATTCGCATAGAGCTTATTCTCAATCACAGATCGAACTACAGAAGCAGTTCCTTCAGGTCTTAACGTGATTGGTCTACCTCCACGGTCAATAAAATCATAGGTTTCTTTTTTTACGATGTCCGTTGTTTCCCCAACACCACGATGAAACAATTCTGATTCTTCAAAAATAGGGGTTCTAATCTCCTGAAAATTGAAGATTCGAGATACATTCATTATAACAGTCTCGATGTCTTGCCATTTGCTTACTTCTTCTGGCAAAATATCGTAGGTTCCTTTTATTTTTTGCATTTATATTCTCTCCTTTTTTGTGAAAAAGTCGTCCTCGAAAGGACGACATCCGAGCCTAGGATCTCAACTATAACTATTCAAAATACTTATCTTCAACTCTCTCCATTACATAGTATACTAAGTCTTTAACATCTTTCATTTCTGTAGCTGCGTCATCTGAAATTGTAATTAGAAATTCGCTTTCTACTTGATTGAATAATTCTAGTGCATCTAAAGAGTCCGCACCAAAATCTTCTGCTAATCCTGCATTCATTTCAACTATTTCTGGTTTAACATCTAATTCTTGAACGATCATTTCTTTAACTTTTTCAAATACTACTTGTAGTTTGTCCATAATTTCCTCCATATTGCTTTTTTGCTAAATCCATATTTAATTATATTAAATTTTGCATTTTTAGTCAAATAAGTTTGCTTAATTATTTTTCTATTATTATTGTTACTGGACCATCATTTACCAAAGCAATCTCCATGTGTTCTCCAAATGCACCACTATGAACAATAATATTGTATTCTTCTTTTAAGATGCGATTAAATTCTTGGTAGAGTAAATCTGCTTCTTTATAATTCAAAGCGTTTGAGAATCCTGGACGATTTGATTTCGTTGTATCCCCATATAATGTGAATTGAGAAATCGATAAAATCTGTCCATTGATTTGTTTTATACTTAAATTTAACTTTCCTTCTTTATCAGAAAATATCCTTAATTTTGCAATTTTAGATGCGATATATTGTGCTTCGTTTACAGTATCTCCATGTTGAAATCCAACCAACAAAAGGTATCCATCTTCGATACTAGATAGTACTGTTTTGTTTACGGAAACAGATGCACTTGTTACTCTTTGAACAACAACTTTCATTAGCCAACCCTTTCAATCGAATAAACCCCTTTAATTTTTTGGAGATTCGCAACTACTTGATCTAATTCAATCAATGAAGAAATCTGAATTCTTATTTTAATGATTCCTTCTTTAAAGTTATTTGATTGCGCAGATACTTGAATAATTTTTGCTTTTGAAGCAGTTACTGAATGTACAACTTCAGCTAAAATATTATCTCTATTTAAGACCAATATTTTTATATTAGCAACGTATTTTACTAAACTGTTAACTCCCCAGAATACATCGAGAAGTCGTTCTTGTTCAAATGTTTGTACGTTGTTACAATCAACTCTATGTACAACAATCCCACTGTTTCTAGAAACGTATCCAATAATGTCATCCCCTAAGACTGGATTACAACAATTTGCGAGTCTTACAGATGGTTTGTCGAGTCCCTCAACAATGATATTTATATCAGAATGGGTATAGCGTTTTTTGCCTAAATCCGTTTTATTGATTTTTTCTAATAAATCAGCATCAGTCATTTCTTCTTTTCCAGTTAGCAAATTCGCTGCACCAATTGGAGAAACTACATTTTTACCGATTTCAAAATATAAGTCTTCTAAGGTTTTAATTCCCCGATTTCTAAAGGTTTCTTCTACTAGCTTGTCATTGACTGTAATAGCCACACGTTTATTTGCGATTTCACGGTCAAGTTCTTCTTTTCCAAGTTCTATTAAAAATTCTCTACGTTGTTTGTTTAAGAAATTCTTAATTTTACTTCTTGCATTGGAAGTTTTCGCTATTTTTAACCAGTTTTCATTTGGACCAACTGAATTTTTAGAAGTTTTAATCTCCACTAAATCTCCTGTTTTTAGGGTATAGTCAAGCGGTCTTATCTTCCCGTTAACGATTGCACCTACAGTTTTTTCTCCAACCTTTGTATGAATACGGAAAGCAAAGTCAAGTGGTGTAGCACCAGCAGATAAATCAATGATATCTCCGTTTGGTGTAAACACATAAACGTTTGCATTTAAAATGTCATCTGTAAAAATATCTAAAATCTCTTCATCGGAATCAGATTCTTCTGTATAACGAATCAATTCGGAATACCAACGTAATTTTGAAGATACGATATCTTCAATATTTTTCTTGCTAGAAAATCCAGGGCTATTCTCTTTATATGCCCAGTGAGCAGCAACGCCCTTTTCAGCAATTTCGTCCATTTCTCTTGTTCTTATCTGGATTTCAAAGATTTTCCCACGGTTCACTACTGTAGTATGCAATGATTGATACATATTTGGTTTA
>CAZUQS010000056.1:0-7922 GCA_964622615.1 uncultured Candidatus Izemoplasmatales bacterium
GATTTTACTACGCACTTCCTCCAGTTCACACCTCACGATGGATACCTTGTGCTTCATTAGTGGTTGGTTTGTGAGTGCCTCCACAGTGGACTTTCACCACCTAGTTATATGCCATACCCGGCACACTAAAGAAAAGACTTCCATAATGAAAGTCTTAAACGAAATAAATAACTAAAACAATAACGAACATCACAATAAAACTTAGAATCATTATATTCAATGTTTTTGAGTAACCTTTCGGAGTAATTTGTCCTAACTTATCTAATTTCTTAAACGTTGGAAATAACCGCCAATAGAAAGATAAAATAGATATTATAAATGCAATAACAGTGTATAATTGCGTTTTTTCATTACCAAAAATGATGATTACAATTCCAACCATTACAAAAATTAGTTTGGTTCCAGCTACCCAATTAATCAAATAACCAACAAAAGGAGAAATCTCCTCACTCTTCTTTGATTCTTCTAAAGCATTAAAGACTCCTATCCCGTTACCTATTCTAGATGATGGCATAAAATATAAAGTTAAAATATTTAGTGATTCTATAATAATAAAAATTAGTATTCCGATTTGTAAAATATTCATTCAATTTCTCCATTCTTAAGTTTCAACATCGTGTGTATTATAGCCTATTTAAAATATCATGGTGACCAATATCCAGCATAAATATAATCTTACCGTTCTCGTATTTCCAAATTATTCTAATGGACATATTTATACTACTCTCAAATAGCATTTTACTGTCTTTAATTTTTTTGGTTCTTAAACTAGGGTGAAGCTAATTGTTAATAAATAATTCCAATTTTCATAAAACAATTGTTGTTCCTTACGGGATAGCTTTTTAAATGATTTCTTAAATTCGCTGAAAACAGTATTGAGTATATCATTTTTTTATTTCACTATCTTCATCATCCTGTTCCAAATATTGAATTGCATCTTCTACAGATTCAAAAGGTCCAGTATTATAATTGTCTGGGTTTTCATGCATCTTCATAACTACGTTCTCCAATTTTCGAACATAATTTTTCGTATAAATTGCTACCGGTTCCATTTTAATAACACCTTTTTCAACTGTTAGTTCGAAATGATCCCCTTCGTGCAAATTTAATGTATCAACAATATTTTTTGGAATCGTAATTTGAGATTTTTTTCTTAGTTCAACAATCATTACTATTTCCTCCCAATTCCTACTTTCTTACTTTCTAACTATATTATATCATTTTTTTATATGTTTTCAAATAGTATTTGCTAAAATGATTAAGGTATTTTCTAATAAACACTTCTTATAAATAAAAAAACCAAATAACACGTATTTGGTTCTTTATTTAATTGAATATTTATTTAAATGAATCTTTTAATTTTGACCAAAATGTTTTGTTTTTCTTAGGTGCGTCTTCTACTTTTGAAAGTTGTTCAAAAACCTTCTTTTGCTCATTGGTAAGTTTTGAAGGTGTAACAACAGTTACAATAACATGTTCATCACCTTTTACTTTCGAACGAATATTTGGTGCACCTTTACCTCTTAGTCTAAACTTAGAGTCCGACTGAGTTCCGCTAGGCACTTTTAGTAATACATCACCATATACGGTTGGCACTTTAATTTCGGTTCCCAAAGCCGCTTGAGCAAATGTAATTGGAATATTGATTACTATATCATCACCTTGTCGAATATATGTATCTGACGATTTCACTTCAAATATAATATACAAATCTCCATTCGGGCCACCATTATGGCCTTTATTCCCAAATCCTTCAAGACGAATTTGTTGACCTGTTTCAATTCCCTCAGGCACTTTTATTTCTACTTCTTTTTGGATTTTTTCAACACCTTCACCATTACAATTCGAACATTTATTTAGGATTTCCTTACCAGTCCCATTACAGGTTGGACAAGTTCTCCTACTTTGGGTTCTACCAAATAGTGTTTGCGTTTCCTCTAAAACGGATCCGGTTCCATGACAATGTGAACATACTTTGATATCACTTTTGGATTTTGCGCCCAAGCCGTGACATACATGGCATTCATCATAAACTGGAATTCGTATTTTTTCTTTCTTACCGAAAATAGATTCTTCGAAGGAAACGGTCATCCTTCTTTGAATATCAGAACCTTTTCTTGGACGATTCGATGTACGAGACCCACGTTGACCGCCACCAAAAAACGCACTAAATATATCACCAAAATCAAAGTCGCCTTGGCCTTGACCAAACCCTCCAAAGCCTCCAGGACCGCCAGCGCCATTTTCAAATGCTTGATGACCAAATTGGTCATATTGCGCTTTCTTCGTTGGATCACTTAGGATATCATAAGCGTGTTGAACTTCTTTGAATTTTCCTTCAGCATCTTTTTCAGTGGATACATCGGGATGATATTTTTTTGCAAGTTGCCTGTATGATTTTTTTACTTCTTCTGGTGTGGAATTTTTTGAAATACCCAAAATCTCATAATAGTCTCTTTTGCTCATTCTTATACACCTCTAGATAAAAGTTAAATTGCAGTTTCCTGCAATTTAATCTATTTACATTTCTTTATAATCCGCATCAAATACGTCGTCATCTTCTTTTGTTTCAGATTGATCATCTTCTTGAGTAGAATCAACATCTGGTTGTTCTTGATTTGCTTGTTGTTCTTTGTACACTCGTTCTGATAATCCTTGTGCTAATTTTTCTAAGTTTGCTTTAGCAGATTTAATCAAATCTAGATTGTCGCCTTTTAAAGCTTCTTCTAATTCTGTAATCTTAGCTTCTGCGTCTGTTTTTTCAGATTCTGTTACTTTGTCGGCTAAGTCTTCAATTGCTTTTTTCGTAGAGAAAATTAATTGATCTGATTCATTTCTTAAATCAACTTCTTCACGTTTTTCTTTATCAGCTTCTGCGTTTTCTTCTGCTTCTCTAACCAAACGATCGATTTCATCGTCTGATAAACTTGATGATGATTGGATTGTAATTGAATTTGCTTTTCCAGTTGCTACATTTTTCGCATGAACATTCACGATACCATTTGCATCGATATCAAATTTCACTTCGATTTGAGGCACACCTCTTCTTGCTGGTGGAATGTCGCTTAATTGGAAATGTCCTAAAGTTTTGTTGTCTTTCGCCATAGATCTTTCACCTTGTAATACGTGAATATCTACCGTAGGTTGATTGTCTTGTGCAGTACTAAATACTTGAGATTTTGATGTTGGAATAGTTGTATTTCTTTCAATTAATTTTGTGAATACTCCACCTAATGTTTCAATTCCTAATGAAAGTGGTGTAACATCTAATAACAATACATCTTTCACGTCACCTTGTAATACTCCACCTTGAATTGCAGCACCCATAGCTACTACTTCGTCAGGGTTGATTGATCTATTTGGTTCTTTCCCTAATATCTTCTTAACTGCTTCTTGTACAGCTGGCGTTCTTGTTGAACCACCAACCAATAATACTTCATCAATGTCACTAGCAGTCATTTTAGCGTCTTTCAAAGCTCTTCTAACTGGTTCAACAGTTCTTTGAACTAAATCATGAGTTAATTCGTTGAATTTCGCTCTTGTCAATTCTTTTTCTAAATGGACAGGTCCATTTGCGTTCATTGAAATGAATGGTAATGAAATTTGTGTTTTTGTGATTGAAGATAATTCTTTTTTCCCTTTTTCAGCTGCGTCACGTAGTCTTTGGAAAGCCATTTTATCTTTTGATAGATCTACACTAGTTTCTTTTTTGAATTCACTTACTAACCAATCAACGATTTTCGCATCAAAGTCATCTCCACCTAGTTTATTGTCTCCGCTTGTTGAGATTACTTCAAATGTTCCATCACTAAGTTCAAGGATTGAAACGTCAAATGTTCCACCACCAAGGTCATATACCAATACTGTTTGGTCTTTTCCACCCTTGTCAATACCATATGCTAATGCTGCAGCAGTTGGTTCGTTGATGATTCTTTTTACTTCTAAACCAGCGATTTTACCAGCGTCTTTTGTTGCTTGTCTTTGAGCATCGTTAAAGTATGCAGGCACTGTAATAACAGCTTCTGTAACTTTACCACCTAGATAAGCTTCTGCAGATTCTTTTAAGTTTCTTAAAACCATGGCACTTATTTCTTGTGGTGTGTATGATTTGTTGTTTGCTTTTACTTTTTCTGATGTTCCCATTTTTCTTTTGATTGAATAAATGGTATTTGGATTTGTTATAACTTGTCTTTTTGCGACTTCTCCAACTTGAATTTCATTGTCTTTAAATGCGACTACTGATGGTGTTGTTCTATTACCATCTAAATTTGGAATAACTTTTGCTTCTTTGCCTTCCATAACAGCAACACAAGAGTTTGTTGTTCCTAAGTCAATACCTATAATTTTCATATTGTTCACCTTTCGTATTCTTTAGTTTCTTCTATAATTTCTTCAGATTCAGTTTCTTCTTCCTCTGGTTTTATATTAATTACGACCATACTAGGTCTTAATATTCTATCTTTAAATACATAACCTTTTTTTACTACTTTTAAAACGGTATGCTCTTTAAACTCTGGATCATATTCTTTGTCCATTGCTTCTTGCTTACTCGGATCAAACTCATCTCCTACTTTTGTATCGATAATAGATACACCCTCTTCTTTTAGGGAATTGTAAATCATATCATCGATCATTCTAAATCCATATAAGAAATTTTTTAGATTCGGATCATTGGTTTCCATATTCAATGCTTGATTAAATATTACAATTGAGTCAATCAATTTGTTTGCCAATGAAAACCCTGCGTATTTGCGTTCTCTCTTTAAATCTTCATTCATGCGTTTTTTAAAGTTTTCCATTTCTGCAAGGCTTCGCAGATATTTTTCTTTGAATTCTTCCAGCTTTTCCTCTAATTCACGCAATTTGTCTTCTGGTTTTTCTTTTTTCTTCTTTTTTGTTTTTTCTTTTAATTCAGGCGTATCATCTTGAACTTGTTCTGTTTCTAGTTCTTCGTTAGCGCTGAATTCTTTTTCTTTATCTTCACCCATGCTTGTCTACTCCTCTTCATATAATTTAGCAATATGAGTCGCTATATACTTTAACAATGGAATTACTTTGCGGTAATCCATTCTTGTTGGTCCTACCAATGATATGGTTCCTTTTTCTCCATCTAATGTATTATACGTAGATGAAATTACGGTACAATCACTCATTGCTGTAATTTGGTTTTCACTACCTATTTTTACAGAGATTCCTTCTGAATCTTGATCAACTATTTTAAATATTTCGTTATTTTCAACCGTAGAAATAAATTCTCGTAACTTCTTAATTGAACCAGTCAAATAATACTTTGATTGTGCGAACTTTGAAAATGCTTCAATAAATGAATCCACAATCGTTTCACGGTATTTCAATAATTCTTTAATGTGGCTATGTTGAATTTCATAATGCAATTTTTCTGATACTTTTGATATCAATGTATCCACAAGCATTTCATTTAGTAAATCAATCACTTTTGCCAATTCTGCTTGATCCATTTCTTCGGACACGTTAATTTGTTTCGATTCAACGTAACCAAAGTTCGTAATAACCAAAATTAATGCTTGATGACTAGTAATTGGAACCAATTGAATTTTTTTAACTCTTGAATGATATGCATTTGGTCCAAGTGAAATAGCGGTGCAATTTGTCGCTTCTGAAAGCAAGTTAATTGCTTCTTTGATGATTTCATCGCGTGCAATTTCTTTATCAAATATTGTATCAAACTCGAAGAATCCATCGGTATCTTCATCTAAGTTCTTAAGGATTGTTTCTATATAATAACGATAGCCCTTCTCAGATGGAATTCTACCAGATGAGGTATGTGTTTTTTCTATAAATCCTAAATCTTCTAATACACCCATTTCATTTCTTATGGTCGCTGAGGAAATATCTAAAATATCGGATAACGTTTTTGATCCAATTGGTTCTGCACTTTTAACGTATTCATCTACGATTAGTTTTAGAATCATTTCTTGTCGTTTTGTCAACTCATTCACTCCTTTTAGCACTCTTCAATTCTGATTGCCAAAGTTATTATACTAGACTATATTAGCAATGTCAAGAAAAGAGTGCTAATTTTTTTGTGATTTTTTTATGTTGTTACTATGTAAATAAAAAAAGCCGAACAAATTTCGGCTTTGTTTCTATAAATACAGACATTTCTATATACACTAACAGAATATTAAAACTATTTCAAATAAGGATTAACTTCCTTTATTTGTTTCAATTTTCCAAAGTTACCGTGTCCTGGATAGATTGTGGTATCATTGCTAATTTTGGTTTTTAGGAGTTCAATTGATTTTTTAATATCATTCCTATTTCCAGAATGCAAATCTGTTCTTCCAATACTATTAAAGAACAATGTATCTCCGGTAAAGAGGTATCGATTGTATCCAAAGCATATAGATCCAGCGGTATGTCCTGGTGTACTAATTACTTTGAATGTTTCCCCTTCAATACTAATTCTTTGATTGTCTTTTACAATAATAATCGTTAAATTGGGGAGGTGAAATTTTAAACCAAATGCAGATGCATAATTATATTGATCATTCTTCAAAAACGATTTATCTGCTTCTGAGATGTATAGTTCAAAGGTAAATTCCTTTGCTAGTAATGGTATATCTTTTATGTGATCGAAATGTCCATGAGTCAACAAAACAGAGACAATATTAAGCTCTTTTTGTTTGCAAAAATCAATGATTTGATTTCCGTTAAACCCCGGATCAATGACGATAGCTGTTTGATTCTTATATAATAAGTAGGTATTTACTTGTGCTTGATTGTCGCTGAATGTTTTTAGTTTCATCATTGTATCAAGTAGCAGCAACCATAGATTCCTGCATCATTTCCTAGTGAAGCTATCGCAAATTTAGTATGAGTAATAAATGGCTTAACCATTTCATAATAATATTTTTCAATCTTCTTAATGATGTACTCTCCCGCATTGGAGACTCCACCTCCAATAACAATGATTTCTGGATTGATTGTGTAGGAAATATTCGCCATAGAAAATGCTAAGTATTTCATCGCTTCATCAATTGTTTTTCCAGCAATATAATCGCCCTCTTTGGCGTAATCAAACACTTTTTTTGCGCTGAAGTTTTCATATCTTCTCAGCGGACTCTTGTTTTTATAATGCACAAGATTTTCTTTGGCAAGCCTTACTATTCCCGTCGCGGATGCGATGGTTTCCAAACACCCGATTTTTCCGCATTTACAAACATAATTGTGGTTAAAGTCCACTCTCATGTGGCCTAGTTCACCACCAACTCCATTGATTCCCTCAACTAATTTATCCTCAAATACGATTCCGCCGCCAGCGCCTGTACCTAACGTATATAAAACCACATTAATATAACCCTTTGCAATTCCTTTAAACATTTCCCCAGCGGCTGCAGCATTGGCATCATTCGCAACAGCGATGATGACCTCAGGATCTTTTATGATTGCAGAAAACTCTTCTTCAATATTTTTTCGAGCCCAACCCAAGTTTACACAACTTATAACAATATTATGTCGTACTGGTCCAGGCACACCAAAACCAATTCCTTTTATAGTAGAAAAAGGAGTATTTTTTTTGATTGATTTTGCTATGTCTTTTAGTACATGTTCTCCATTGTCAGTCTTATCTGTTCGTATGGTCCACTTTTCTAATAAATCACCCTTTAGATTAAACTTACCAAATTTAACACTTGTACCACCTACATCAACCCCGATGATATATTCTCGCATGAAATCACCTCATATGATATTCTATAATGTTTTCGGTTAATAAACAATTGAAGTATAGAAAAAAAGCATCCTAGATGGATGCATAAATACAAAAAATTATTTTTTCTCCTTATGTGTTGTAGTTTTTTTACACGTAGGACAATATTTTTTTACTTCCATTCTATCTGGATGTGTACTTTTATTTTTTGTATATTGATAATTTTCTGATT
>CAZUQS010000057.1:0-7894 GCA_964622615.1 uncultured Candidatus Izemoplasmatales bacterium
TTTGCGAATTTCTTGCTTAACGTTTTTCGAATAACAAAGAAAATCAATATCATACCTAAGGAAGAACCTATTGCAGACAATACAACTGCTAAAAAGGTTCCTAGAGTAGCTCCATAAGCCGTTGATAACACGGAAATATTCAATGCTATAATTGCGGTCAATGGTAAACTAGGAACAATTGCTTCCACAAATGGTAGCAAGATACTGAATAATGGCGCTATCCATATGTGGTTTTCTATAAATATGCGGATGTTTTCTAATAATTCATATATCCAACCCATAGATTTCCTCTTTATATTAAAAAAGCATCGCTAGATGCTTTTTATATGTAATTACATTAATTCTGCAAATAGTTTTAACGTTCTAATCATTTGAGCTGTAAATGAGTATTCATTATCATACCAAGTGATTACTTTTACCAATTGTTTGCCATCAACATCCATAACTTTTGTTGATAGTGCATCAAATAATGTTCCGAAAGCAATTCCGATAACATCACTTGAAACGATTGGATCTTCTGTGTATCCAACTGTATCAGATTGTGCTGCTTTTACTGCTGCATTCACTTCTTCAGCTGTTACATTTCTCTCTAATTCAACTACTAAGTCAACGCAAGAACCCGTAATAACAGGAACACGTAAAGCCATACCATCTAATTTACCTTTTAATTGAGGTAATACAAGTCCAACTGCTTTTGCTGCTCCAGTTGAAGTTGGTACGATGTTTGCTGCTGCTGCTCTACCTCTTCTTGCATAGATACCTTTACTATGAGGCACATCAAGAGTTGATTGATCATTGGTATATGCATGTACAGTTGTCATGAAACCTTTCACAATTCCAAAACTATCATCTAATACTTTAGCGATTGGAGCTAAACAGTTAGTTGTACAAGATGCTGCGCTAATAATTGTTTCTTTTCCTGTTAATGTTCCTTCATTCACTCCAAATACTACTGTTGGTACATTTCCTTTTGCAGGAGCTGATAGAACGACTTTTTTAGCTCCAGCAGTGATATGCTTTGAAGCTTTTTCAAATGAATTGAATACTCCAGTACATTCTAGAACTACATCAACATCAAATTTTTTCCATGGTAATACTGCAGGATCTCTTTCTGAATAAACAGGAATTTTTACTCCTTCAACAACCAAATCTGAACCTTCAAATGATACTTTTTTACCATATCTACCTTGTGAACTATCATATTTAAGCAAATATGCTAATTGTTCTGCATCTGTTAAATCATTGATTGCTACAACTTCAAAATCCTTATTTCCAAACATAAGTCTGAACGCTAGTCTACCGATTCTTCCGAATCCATTAATTGCTACTTTTACTGCCATTTATATTTCCTCCTAAATAATTTTTTCTATCTTCTTCTTTATTGTATACTAAAATGGAATATTTTTCAATTATCTTTGCTGTAGTAAAACCGTTTTCAGTCAATTTGCATATAAATATAAAGAAGGTAGAAATCTACCTTCTTACTTTATATTTCTTGCGAATGCTTTTTTTAAACATTCTTCATATTCACAATCTCTTTCAGGTGTGTTCTTCTCACATTCATCACAGTTAACAAATTTTCTAAACTCCCGGGGAATAAATGCTCTTATTTCATCTTCATTATATCCTGTTTGCATTATTTGATCATTAATTATTATAGGTCGTTTCAAAATTGTTGGATTTGCGATTATAAAATCTGCTAATTCAGAAAACATCATTTCTTCAGGCTCTAAATGCGTTTCTTTGAAAACCTTTGAACGAGTTGATATGATATCCTCAAATCCATTTTCAGAATATTTTAACATATGAATAATATCATTCTTTGTTAATTTAATTCCAATTATATTCTTTTCTCGATATTTAATGTTGTTCGTTTCGAACCATCTCTTAGCTTTACGGCAAGAAGAGCAGCTAGAACTAGTATAAAGTGTAATCATCTTCATCCCTACTTTCCTTACATATTATAACATATCAAGGAATAAATACTCCAATAATTTTTCAAATAATGATATAATATTATAAGACAATTTAGGAGGAATAATATGAAATGGGATTTAACATATTTATTTCCATCAATAGAATCATGGGAAGATGGATATAAAGAAACAATTGAAATCATAGAAAAACTAGCTACTTATAAGGGAAAACTTGGAGAATTTTATACATTTAGAGAATACTTCATGTTACAGCTGAACTTCGCGAATATAGGACTTAAGACATATCAATATGCTTCATTGCTATCTGATTTGGATAAGAAAAATTCAGAAAACTCAGCAAGGTTACAACAAACTCAACTTGCTTATGCTAAATTAAGACAAGCAACTGCATTCGAAGAACCAGAATTGATTCAAATAGGACAAGAAAAGGTTTTAGGGTTTATTGAAACAGATCCAGTTTTGAGAGAGTTCAAATTCTCAATTCAAAAATTGTTTCGCCGTCAAGAACACATTCTTGATGATAAATCAGAAACTTTATTAGCTAATTTTACACAATTAACCGATGCAGGAAGATCACTGTATTCCTCACTCTCTGTTGCGGATATTGAACCAAGTGATGTTATGTTAGACGATGGGAAAATTGTTACGATTACAAACTCAAATTATCGTTCTTTCATCCAAAAATCAGAATCTGAAAATGATCGAAAAGAGATTTTTGAATCTGTTTTCTCATACTATGAAGCGCATAAAAATACATATGCTAGTATCTATAAAGCTGTTTTGGATTCCGATTATGCAAATATAAGTGCTAGAAATTATGAGTCAAGTTTGGAAAGTTATCTATTTGATAACGCTATTCCAACAGATGTATATCATTCCTTATGTAATGTTGCAAGAAACAATACAGCACCTATCAAAAAATACTTAGATTTGAGAAAAGAAACTCTTGGTCTTAGTGAAACACATACCTATGACCGCTTCTTACAACTTGCAAAAGATGATAAGGAATATTCCTTTGAAGATGCAAAAGAATTGTTCTTCAATTCCATCAAACACTTTCCTGAAGATTTCCAAGATAAAGCAAAAGACGTATTAAAGGATGGATTTGTTGATGTGTTAGAACAATCTGGCAAGAGAACTGGGGCATATTCAAGTTCAATGCCAAATCTTCATCCATATATTTTATTAAACTTTTCAAAAACGTTGTCAGATGTCTTTACCGTTGCACATGAAGCAGGACACTCAATTCATTCAACGTACGCTAGTGAAGCGCAACCAACATCGTTACAAAATTATACTATCTTTGTTGCGGAAGTTGCTTCTACATTTAATGAGCATAACCTATTAGATTATGTAATTAAAGAAAGCAAAGCAAGTAAAGAAGAAAAAATAGCATTATTACAAAGTGCAATTGACGATATCATGGGTACATTCTATCGTCAAACATTGTTTGCAATATATGAATTAGAAGCTCATAAATTGATTGAAAATAATCAACCAATTACTGCAGACTCCTTATCAAAAATTATGAAAGATTTATATAAAGAGTTTTATGATTTAGATATTGAAAAAGAGGAAGTAAAAGAATACGTTTGGGCATACGTTCCTCATTTATTCTATTCACCGTTCTATGTGTATCAATATTCAACAAGCTTTGCTGCTTCTTTGAAAATCTATGAAGATGTTAAAAATGAGAAACCAGAAGCATTTACAAACTATATTAATTTATTAAAATCTGGAGGTTCCGATTATCCAGTACAACAATTGCTTGCTGCTGGTGTTGATTTAACAAAAGAGGATGCATTCCATGCCGTTGTAAATAGAATGAATGAATTAGTAAATGAACTTGAACAAGTTCTAAATTCATGATATAATCATATCAATAAATCGTTGATATGGAATAGTAATATAATAGTGTTAAATTAGAGAAAGAGTGGTTGGTGAAAACTCTTAGACATATTATATGAATGGACCATTGAGAAGTGCTAATAACACTCGTCTCCCGCGTTAAGGGATTTAAGGGCTAGCTTTTTGCTAGAACTAAGGTGGTACCGCGATTAAATCGTCCTTAATTATAGGACGATTTTTTTATTAGAAAGGAAATGTCATATGAAACGAATCGTATCTGGGATAAAACCAACAGGAACACTAACACTAGGAAATTATTTAGGAGCTATAAAACAATTTGTAAAACTTCAGAAGAAAATGTCTGATTGTGAGTTTTACTTGTTTGTTGCGGACATGCATGCAATCACCATAAGGCAAGTTCCAAGTGAATTAAGAAAACGAGTTTTAGATATTGCAGCAATGTACTTAGCATGTGGTCTAGATAAAGAAAGAACTGTCCTATATATCCAATCAGAAGTAAAAGAAAATGTGGAACTGGGATATATCTTCGAGTCTAATGTATATATGGGCGAACTTGAACGAATGACTCAATTCAAGGATAAATCCCAAAAACAAGAAACTTCTATTACTGCTTCTTTATTTACCTACCCAGCTTTAATGGCTGCGGATATTCTTCTATATGATGCAGACTATGTACCTGTAGGAGACGATCAAAAACAACATTTAGAATTGACACGTACTATTGGACATAGATTTAATAATTATTATGGGGATTTCTTTACCATTCCAGAACCTTTAATTCCAGAAGTTGGAGCTAGAATCATGGATTTACAAAACCCTGAGAATAAAATGTCAAAATCAGATTCGAATGAAAAAGGATATATCAGTATGTTTGATGATGCTGCGACTATTCGCAGAAAAATAAAATCTGCTGTTACCGATTCAATCGGTGTAATTAAATTTGATCCAGTCAACCAAAAAGGACTTGCGAATCTTTTGACAATATATGCAACTGCAACAGATAGAGATATAGCAAAAATTGTGGAACAATATAAAGATTCCAATTACAAACAATTTAAAGAAGACCTCGGTAATGTTTTAGTAGATGTATTAATTCCAATACAGGAACAATATAATCAAATTGTTAAATCTCAAGAACTTCAAGATATTTTAAATAAAGGTAGAGATATTGCATCGGATTATGCATTTAAGAAAATGCGTAAATGTAAACGTAAAATTGGATTAGGTCGAAAATAAAAGACTTGGAATTTTCCAAGTCTTTTTTACGCTGTTTGTTTTCTATTTGCAAATAAATTATAAATATGAATCAAAATCATTGTAACACCCACTAAGATAAACATCAAACTCATATTTCGATCGGCAATAAACCCTAATATAGGTGCGAATATCGCAACTAACAATGAAGTCATTTGACTTTCTACACTTAACACACTAGCTCTGCGTTCAGGTTCGGATGCATCACCTACAAGCTCTACCATAAGAGGCCGTCTTATATTTAAGAAAATATAGAATATTAAGAATATTGCAAATACAATAAAGATGTTCCCTAGGAAGAAACTAAGTATAATCATAATAATACCCGAAAACAACCACATTGCATTGATTGTTTTCTTATTATCAAATTTCTCTACGATAAGATGTGCGTTCTTAGAAGCAAAACTACTTACAAAATATATAACTGCATATATGATTCCAATGTAAATCTTTAAGTTCTCATCCAATGAGAACCCTTTAAACAATATAACGCCCATCGAAATCGAAATGATAATTGGTTGAATATAGTCTTTAATACTTTTAAAACCAGCTTGATAAGAAGATGCTTCTAACAACAGCTTTCTTACAGGTTTATCCGTGAGCGCATATTTTATGGAACGATAATTCTCTTGTAAAAATTCCTTCATTTTAAATTCTTTTGAAACAGAATCATTCATATATTTAGGATAACTAATAATCAAAAACAAATCCAACATATAAGGAACGATAGATAATAAGAATAACATTCGAACTTCTGGTAACCAGATGATAAATATGATCGATATAATGCTCATTGACATAGATCCAAGTAAAGACATACTTCTTGTTTGTCCATAAATCTTACTTTTTGAAGAAGCCACATTATTTTTATCTAAATACTGCATAATCATTGCTTTATGCGTTCCAGACCTAAATGCTTCTCCAAATCCGAAAAGTATCATTGCGATTATAAACATATAATACTCTGTAGCAAAATAGAACATTACAAAAGATGCAATATAAAACAAGAAACAAAAGACCAATTCTGTTTTCTTACCATAACGATCAGCAATAACTCCTGACGGTATTTCAAACAAATAGATAATAATTTCTCTTACAGAAAATAGTATACCGACTTGAAATAATGTTAATCCAGATATTATCGTTAAGTAATACAATAAATAAGGCTCAAAAAATCTCAGGTTTTTTAAAAACCCATAGGCACCGAATTTGAAAATCTGTGTTTTGTACTTAACGTTTTCCATACACAATCTCACTTTCTAAGCAAAAAAAAACCATACTGCACCCTCAAAAGAGTAAATATGGTCTTATTATTCCGTAATTCTTACTTCATCTCATTAATATCATTGATGACTCTTGATATCGCTTTGTATGCTTCTTCTTCGTCCTTACCATTAAATGAGATCTTAATATTTTTATTTGCAGGAACTCCAAGAGACATAACTCCCATGATTGATTTTAGATTTACTTTTCTGTCATTAAATTCTAAAATCATTTCTGATTGAAAACTATTAGCTTTTGATACTAATCTTGTTGCAGGTCTTGCATGCAACCCGTTTTCGTAAGTGATTTTATATTTTCCAACTATCATCAAAATCCCTCCAATTTCTTAATTAAATTCCTCTTTCAATTTTTCAGCATCAAAAGGGAAAATTAATTTCACTTGATTTCCTGAAACAAAGATTCCGGTACAACCCAAATCTTTAATTCCATCTAAATTACATTTTTCAACATTTTCTACTAAAAACTTATATCTAGAACCAATATTAGATATTTCTTTTATATTATTTTTTCCTCCAAAGAGACCAATAATTAAATTTACCTCATTCTCACTTAAAGGAGGGGTTTTTACTTTTGGTTTATAAAAATATATAAAGTAGATTCCAACTGCGACAATAAGTACGCACAAAATGACTGGCCACCAAAAATTGTTGTTTAGCCAATCCAAATATGTTGTCGGTTGATTGTTCCACAAAAACCGCATCATTACATCACCTCTGGGATTATTTTACCACAAAATTATTTTATTTACATAAAAAGGATAAAAATACATGACTTTTTCATTAAAAAGTTGCATATTTATACCCTCTATTATATAATTTTCAGGAAAGGGTCGTGATATTATGAAACAAATCGTTGAAGCAATCATTGAAATCCCAATGGGAACTCAAAATAAATATGAAGTAGACAAAGAAAGAAATCGTATAAAATTGAACCGAGTTTTGTATTCTAAAATGACATATCCAGCAGAATATGGTTTTATAGAACATACACTCGCAGAAGATGGTGACCCATTAGATATATTGGTACTTGCTACAACTAAGACCTTCCCTGGCTGCATTGTTGATGCAAGAGTTCTTGGATATTTGGATATGATTGATTCTGGTGAACATGATCAAAAAATCATCGCTGTTGTTGATGCTGATCCAAGATTTGAAGACTTATGTGATCTAAGCAATGTAAAAGAATTACAGTTAAGAGAGATTAAATTGTTCTTCACAAACTACAAAATACTAGAACCAGGACATCATGTTGAAGTGCTAGAATATTATCCAAAAAGTGCTGCACTAGAATTAATTGAGTTGTGTAGAAAAGCATATCAAAAACAAAAATAGAAATCATTTATGAAAAGAATCGATTTGATTTCTTTTTTCATGAAATATTTCATTAGATGGAAGGACAATTTTTATGACAGAAAAAGAAAAAATGTTAGCTGGAAAATTATATATGGCGTTTGATAGTGAATTAGTAAAAGAACGAAAAAATGCTCGAAGGTTAATCGAACGTTATAATCAAATAGGATATGATGAAATTAATCAAAAGTCTTCATTGAT
>CAZUQS010000058.1:0-2826 GCA_964622615.1 uncultured Candidatus Izemoplasmatales bacterium
ATTTTACTGAAGATGAATGTTTATCTATAAAAAATGGTAAAATTGATTTAAGCTATACTAATTTAAGCGATTCTTTGTATGATCAACTAATTATGATTCCTGTTGTTTATTCTGAAGATTGGAAATTTACTGGTGATATAGATTATGAAACAATTAGTGTCAGCGGAGGATTTTTAGGTATAATTATTCCTAGCGGAACAGATCAGATATCAGTTTCAATGAAATTCGTTCCAAAAGGGTTAGGTTTAGGGGGATTAGCTTCATTAGGTGGAGTTCTAATATATTTTGGATTATTTGCCCCATATTGGATTAAGAAAAGAAAGAAAAATGGAGATGATGTTGAATGAAACAAGGAAGAATAATAGTACCCGCATATAACGAAGAGAAGAATGTATCTTTGTTTTATGATGAGTTAATTAAGTATATCAAAATTGACAATTATGAATTTGATATTTTATACATTAATGATGGGTCCAAAGATGACACTCTAGGTGAAATTCAAAAATTAAGCAAAAAAGATAATATAGTTAAATATATTTCATTATCTAGAAATTTCGGTAAAGAAGCTGCAATGCATGCTGGTTTAGTACACTCAAAAGACAAGGACTTTGTAATAATAATCGATTGTGATTTACAACAACCTCCAGCTTTGATACAAGAGATGATTGATATTTATGAAGAAGGATACAAAATAGTATACACAAAAGGAAAATCAAGAAAAGGCGAACCTAAATTAAGGACGTTTTTTGCGAATTGGTTTTATAGAATATATAATTTTTATACTGAAATGCCGTTGGAAAATGGCGCAAAAGATTTTCAATTATTAGACAAAATAGTAGTACAAGCATTTTTAGATATTAAAGATAATTATCGATTTGTTAAAGGTATTTTCTCATGGGTAGGATACCCAAGAAAATGTATTGAATATGATTTTATACCTAGAAAATATGGAAAAAGTTCTTGGAGTTTTAAATCATTAATGAAGTATGCTTTTAATGGTATGAATCAATTTTCAACTATTCTCCTTGTGCTACCAATAATAACAATCTTCTTGAGTATATTATTAGGGGTGTTTGACATCGTATTATTTAATATTAATACATTTACAGCTGCAGAAATGATTTTAGGATTACAATTTGCATTTATTCTAATGATTATAGGTGTTTTGGGTTATGTTATAATTTATTTGTCGTATCAAAATCGCAAACAGGCATTAAACAGACCTATTTATTTAATTCAGGAAACATCGGGGGATTTGAACATTGATTAGGATTTGGACTTTTTTTAAAACACACTTTCTTACTAGAAAGTTTTTAACATTTGGAATTATCGGAGTTGCAAATACAGGCATTCATATGCTGATGTATTTTATTTCATACAACAATATTGTTTTGATGACTAATTTAGTTATGAAAGCTTTTTGGTCTAATACAATTGCGTTTGTTGCAGCTTCAATATTTTCCTATTTTGCAAATGCTATTTTTACTTTTAAACCAAACAAAAAATCTACAAGACAATTTTCAATTGTTATGGGAGTTTATTTATTGCGTTGGTTTATTAGTTCCTCATTAACATCACTATTCGATTCTATTTTCGTAAATGTGTTTAATTTTGATTATTCATCATTCAAATATCTAGAATTGTTAGCTCCATTACTTGCTTCAGCATTGCTAATCCCAATCGCATATTTTGCGCTTGATTGGGTATTTAGGAAAACAGATAAAGAAAAGAATAATATAACTCTTTAATAATGACATTAAATGAGTTAAAATAGAGTCATTAAGAAGGGCGTGAATTTATGGATAATTTTACGATATTATTGATCATAACGTATTTGTTTGCATTGTTTTTATTAATGTTGAGGATTAAAGTATCATACAAAAGAATAAGACTGTTTAAAGCACTCTTATTGTTGTTATCGATATCTACATTGGTATATCTAATTAAATATACTGGCGATTTGACTATATATGTAAGAATTATCGTATTTATACCCGTGCCTTATTTAGTTGTTATGACTTATATAGTGGAGATTTCAAATTTATTAAAAAAATTAGGATTTAATTCTTTTGTCAAAAAACCATCTAAAATTGATAATGATTTAGCAGAGCATTTAATGAGTTCAGTTGAGTTTTTATCAAAAAGAAAAATTGGCGCTTTGATCACGGTTGAGAGAAATGTAAATTTAACACCTTTTATTAATAAAGCATTGATGATTAATGCGGATGTTTCCAAAGAGTTATTAACATCAATTTTTATACCATCTACTCCGCTTCATGATGGCGCTGTTATTATTAGAGGAAATAAAATTTTGTGTGCTAAAACGTACTATCCTTCTACAGAGAGAACAGACTTGCCAATGACATACGGTACTAGACATCGCGCAGCTATAGGAATCAGTGAGCAAAGCGATGCTTTAACTTTAGTTGTTTCGGAGGAAACAGGCAATGTTAGTGTAACTATTAACCGCCAAATGGAGTACAATATAAGCAAAGAAACTATGAATTTATATTTTGAAAAATTCCTTGTTATAAATTAAAGCGCCGTTAGCGCTTTTCTTTTTAGAAGATGGAATTTTATTTCGTATTATGATATAATTTTTTTAGATATGGGAGGTGAAATCTTGAATAATTATGATTGTATAGTATATGGTAATAATATATATGGATTAACAGTTGCTCTCTATCTAGCTCGTAAAATGAGAAAAGTACTAGTCATTCAAGATTCATCGAAATTTGAAGACTATTTTGAAGAGATGGATATTACGGATCCAGAAAACAATAAATATCATTTTGAGTATAATCCTAAAGGGATTGTTACCGGCAT
>CAZUQS010000058.1:2836-7845 GCA_964622615.1 uncultured Candidatus Izemoplasmatales bacterium
TTGAAAATAACTAAAATATCAGGCGATAGCATTATCAATAAGGATAATACATTTCGAAAAAGAATATTAAGTTTTGATCAATTTAGAGTTTATTTAGTTCGGTATTACCCTAAGAGTAGGGACCAGATTCATAAATTTTTTATTGATTTAGAACGTCATTATTCAAACTTTGTATTGCAACATATTAATATGCTTAGAAACGATACTTATACATTAACCTCGCTAATGATCGAGTGGGGAGATTACAGTTTAAAAGATTTGTTAAATAAGTATTTTGTAAACGAAGAATTAAAAGAAGAGTTTCTATTAAATAACAATATCAACGGATTAGACTCCGATGAAATAAACACATACAACTTTTTTAGTGATTATTTTGTAGGATTAAATGCAGGTTTTTATTATCTTCAGAATTCTGAAAAAGATATTCGAAATAAAATTATAAAGAAACTACAATTAATTAACCCTGATATAATCTTGAATACAAGATTGAAAGATATAACTATCGATGAAGAAGGTAAAATCAAGTCTTTTGTGGACAAATCGGATAACGAGTATTTTGCAAAATACTTCTTTGTGGAACAAAACCCTCTCAAATTCTATTCAAAATATTTTAAAGGAATCGAAGAGGATATTAACATCATCGAATCGTATTATCCGAACTTTGATTTAGAGCAAAAAATAAATACGTTATATTTAGCAGTAAATCAAAATCCAAAGAATTTGGGAATTGAAGATTTAATATATTACTTCAACAATATTGATGATGAGTCGATTAAAATCGTTAAACTGTTTAATTATTCTTTATACAGTAATGATAATAAACGAAAAAAAAGAGGATTGTTATGTCTGGATTTCACTTATGCCGATATAGTACAACAGCCTCAAGAAGTGTTATTAAAACGATTGTATGAAGTGTTTCCCAAATTAAGAAAAGCGATTGTTGGAATCAAAGAAGGAAAACCTCGTAAAAATTTAGTGATGCTTAGTAGCAGTACTTTGCGAAAAAACTTAAGTATCAATAAAATGATTGAAATTGAAGAATTTGAACATATTCAAATATTTGAAAATCTATATTTAGGTTCAGCTGATTTTAGACCTGAAGCGGGAATGTTTGGTATTATTAATCAAGCTATTATTTTTGCTGATAAAATAGCAGACAGATTATATTTTGGTGAAGACAATGATACATATAGGTATCTAAATAACGAAGAAATTATGACCATGATTAAACATAATTATGATTATAAGCACTTTGGCAATAAAGAAATTCATATCAATTTCCATATTGGAAAAAATATTTATTTTGTCCGAACAAAAGGAAAAAATATCGTTATTCATAACGGTAAACATTCTAGCTCAGATCTTTCGATATATACAACGAATGATCGGTTGTCAAACTTGTTGTTGAAAAAAATAACATTCAATGAAGTTCTTGAAGAGGGTTCACTAAAATTCAGGGGTGACAAAGAATTATTATTTGCAGCTATTAATGCATTTAATTTGGATGATTATCAAGAATACAATCCTTTAGAATATAAAAAATCAAAATACAAAAATATGGGTGCTAAAATTTTATTTGTTTATTTTGGACTGTACATGTTAGCGGGATTATTATCTAATTATATTGATGGAATATTTATATATCCATTTGCATTATTTTTAACACTGGCAACTGTTTATATTAAATGGCGGGCTTACGAAGAAATTCACTGGTTTGATGTTTTTATTAATATCACTTTTTTAACAGGTGTAATATTATCTATTTTTTGGAGCACATTTAATAATATGCGATTTGACGATCCGTTATTAGGGTTGATGTCATTAGCATTATTAATATCTGTGTTTGTAGATAGACCAATTGTATATCACTATACGAAATTTGATAATAGCATTGATTATAGAAATTCCAATTTATTTAAGATTATTAGTAATGGATTAACATTTGTTTGGGGATTTATGTTTCTTGCGATACTTGTTGGAACATATATCACAGGACAACGATATGTATCTGTATTGTATTATTTGTATTTTTTAGGTATATTTTTAATGTATTATTATCCAACGATTTATGTGAACACAAATATTAAGAGATAGAGGTTAATTGCTTTATGAATGACATTTATATATATATTTCTTTATCTTTAATAGTATTACTGTTCTTTTTAAGTTCCATAATTTATAAGAAGACCAGAATCTGGAAAATAGTATTGATATTCATTGCTTTAGCGGCTTATGGTATTATTAGGTTTTTATCTGATATCATCACATTTGTAACTATTGAAAAAGCATTAGAATACTACTCATATTTTCTATTTTTAGTTGTTGTTATAATTGCGATAACATTTAAAAATAGAATCAAAATTACACAAAATTTAACTGATTTTGATTTCTTCGAATTAGAGAAAGAATTGGAAGATCTTAAAGGTGTGTCTGATTTGTTGCGATTACGTTTTATTTCTACAATAGGATTATTGAGCGAGGGATTAATTTTTTATGATTCCAACTTAGAAGGTATGTTTATTACCGAGCGAGTATCCGAAATTCTCACATCAAAAGAAAGCAATATAACATTCGCAAATTATTTAAATTTTGTTCACGAAGAAGACAGAAGTGCATATGAGCAATCAATCAAAAAGGCAAACAAAAAGAATCCTAATTTTGAGATAAAATACCGAATAAATCGGGGACACACACATACATGGGTGTTAGAAAAAGGAAAACTAATAACTCATAATAAAAAAGATTACATTGTTTCATCATTGAAGAGTATTGATATAAAATTATTTCCTGACACAATGATTCAAGAATTAGATACAATTCCTGATGAACAACAATTGATGCAACTTTTATCCCAATATAAAAAAGAAAAAGAAGTATTTTATTTGGTGTTTATGCATTTGACTAATATTCCGGATATAAACCAAAGATTTGGGCGCGATGTTGGGAATCTTATGATTGCAGAATACATTAAGAAAATGAGATATCATTTTGCGAGAGAACACAATTCTATTTTTAGAACAACAGGAATAGAATTCGCGTTGATTATTAAAGATGAACAAAAATATGAAGTTCTAAAACGAGCATTAGTAAGCGGTGGAGATTTAATTAATTTAAGACTAAATATTGGCGGAATCCAGCAAATTGTGTATCCAAATGTTGGGATTGTTAGGCACGATCCGTGGTCAAATTATGATTCAAATGATTTTATTAGTTTGGGGCACAAGTCATTAGAAGAAGCAATTAGAAATAATAAGAAAAATTATTCAATATTTGGAGAGTAAATATGTTTTCTACTATTATTGTCGCCGCAGGTAGCGCAAAAAGAACCGAGTTGGGATATAACAAAATATTTTATAAAATCCACGGAAAAACACTATTAGAATATAGTTTGGTACATTTTCTGAAGGATGATGATTTTAAAGAGATTATAATCGTGCTCTCAAAAGAAGATTTGCATGAAGTGAGAAAAATATTTTCAGACCCCAAAATTAAATATGTTATCGGTGGAAGCACAAGACAGAAGTCTGTTTTTAATGGCTTGAGTTTGGTGAATGAGGAGTATGTATTCATTCACGACGGAGCTAGACCAAATATTAATAAAGAAATAATCTTGGATTTGAAAGAAAAAGTAAAAAATAGTGATGCAGTAGTTTTATATACTAAAGTGAAAGATTCTGTGGTAAAATATTATGAGAATGAAGTGTCTGAATATTTAAATAGGGATGAAATTGGGTTCATTCAAACCCCACAAGTATTTCGAAGTGATTTAATGAAAAAGGCTCACTCTCAAGCTATCAATAATAAAAATTTTTATACAGATGATGCAAGTCTTTTTATGAAGGAACTAAAAAAAGGTATCTATTTAGTAGAAAACAATGATTTAAATATAAAAGCTACAACGAAATTAGATTTGATGTTGTTGGAGGAATTATTATGATAAAAATAGGATTTTCAAAAGATACTCATCCATTAGTGGAAGGCCATCCATTTTTTCTAGGCGGTATTAAAATTGACCACCATAAAGGAGCGAAAGGGCATTCCGATGGAGACTGTTTACTTCATGCTGTTCGGAATCAATATTAGGAGCTATGGCTTTGGGTGATTTGGGTAAGTTTTTCCCAGATACGAATCCAAAATACAAAAATTATGATTCTAAACTAATTTTGGAAGAAGTATTTAATTATGTTAACGCTCAAGGATATGAAATATCAAATTTAGATTGTATGGTTTCTTTAGAAAAACCGAAACTATTGCCGTACGTAAAAGAGATGCGTCAAACGATAGCTAAAATATTAAAATGCGATCGGAGCCAAATTTCTATTAAGGCAACAACGTTCGAAGGATTGGGAATTGTAGGTAGAGAAGAAGCTATCATTTGTGAAGCTGTAGTTTTATTAGAGAGTGCAGCATATATGGTTGATTAATTGGGCTAGCAATAGCCCAATATTTTATTAAAAAGTGATATCTCTTGGAAATTTAAAAAATTATGATAAAATATATATGCTAGGAGAGATAATATGATTGAAACTATTCACGGAGAATTTGAATTAATTAAAAATTATAGAGACGCTTATGTATTGGATGATTTTAATAAGAAGTATCTTGATGTATTTAACATCTACCCATATATTGTGGGTGATTATTCTGCTGGCTTATTAAGATTGAAAGGTTTTTCACAGGACAAATATAAAGAAATTCCAGATTATTTGGTGGAATCTTGTGCGCCGGGGTGTGCATATTTTATTTTAAAAAATCCTAAGTCAGACCCGAAATTCGATCGCAAAGATTAGAGGAAAAGTATTATGACATACGAAGAGATTATTGTAGAAATTAACGAAGTAATTGAATTAATAAAACCATATATTAATCGCGATGGTGGCGATATAGAATTTGTAAAATTTGAAGATGGCATTGTATACGTCAAGTTAAAAGGCGCTTGCGTTGGTTGTGCAGGGTTTGAAGACACACTATCAGAATTAGTAGAAGATACATTACTAGAAAGAGTGCCA
>CAZUQS010000059.1:0-7738 GCA_964622615.1 uncultured Candidatus Izemoplasmatales bacterium
TTCATCAGAGTGTATGGTTAGTATACCATATCTCCAACTTTTGGAAGCTACTTCAAATCTACGTGGTACGGCTGATGAGAGTTGAACTCACACGCCCATTGGACACTACCCCCTCAAGGTAGCGCGTCTACCATTCCGCCACAGCCGCTAAGATTATCTAATCTTTGAAAATTGTTGAATTCCATTCTTATACTTAGGGTTATTTTCCCCTTGAATTAATGGTAGAACATATTTTATAAATTCCTTCGTAACACCATTTTGCTTCGCATTAATCATATTTTTAGGCATCATCTTTTCCGTGTTTGCGCAAGCAGCCAAATTATGAAGTCCAAATGTAATTTCATATTCTTCTTTTGGGCTTCTTTTCATAACAACCATTTGGTTGCTTTCTTTATTTATTGCTGCATTTACTGCAAAACGACCAGTTTCCATTGCTTCATTTACATCTGTTAGACTTTGGATATGACTTGCTGCACGTTGTGTAGAACCAAATTCAACAGATCTAGAAGGAATTCCTAAATCAGCTGAAACTGTCGTAGCTAGTTTCGAAGCTACTCCGCCCAATTGGAAATGTCCAAATGCATCTTTCATTCCAGAACTAGATGAAATAAAGATACCGTCTGCATTTGAGATACCCTCTGATACAGCTACCAAGCATTGTTTCTTCTTCTCATATATTTCAATAACTTCTTTTTTGAATTTTTCAACCGAAAAAGGAACTTCCGGTAAATAGATCAAATCCGGACCAAAACCACTTAAATTAGCGATTGCAGCTGATGCTGTTAACCAACCTGCATGTCTTCCCATAATCTCTACAATCGTAACTTTTCCATTTGGATATGCAAGCATATCATATGAAATTTCCATCATTGTATTTGCGATAAATTTTGCTGCACTTCCATAACCCGGTGTATGGTCTGTAAATGGAAGATCATTATCAATTGTTTTTGGAACACCAATAATATAGCATTCATAATCAATGTGTTTCATGTAATCTGCAATCTTAGAACAGGTATCCATAGAATCATTTCCACCATTATATAGAAAATAACGAATATTGTATTTTTGAAAAATATACAATAATCGCAAATAATTCGTATCATCTTCTCTAAAATCAGGAAGTTTAAACCGTACGGAACCAAATGCAGAACCTGGAGTGTGTTTCAACAACTCGATTTCTTCATCGGCACAATCTTGAATAAAGATAAAATCTTCATTTAATGCCCCTTTGATTCCATGTTTCATGAAGATTACTTCATTTATATAATCTGGATGTTTCAAGGCTTCATCTATCACACCATATGCAGATGAATTAATCACGGAGGTTGGGCCTCCAGATTGCCCATATAATAAATTGCCCTTAAGCTTTGCCATTCAAATCAACTCCTACATTTTAATATCATATCATATTTTTTTATAAAATATGTGAATTTTTTTTGAAATTTAGATTTTTTTTATGTTAAAATAAATGTAAGAAAAATAAATAGGTGAAGTATATGGCAAATATTAAAGATGTCGCTAGAATTGCTGGTTGTGGAATCGCAACCGTTTCTAGAGTTATCAACAAATCTGGATATGTAAAAAAAGAAACCAGAGAAAAAATTGAAAAAGTTATTGCAGAACTCAGTTACCAACCGAATGAAATTGCTAGAAGCATGACATTACAAAAAAATCATATTATAGCATTCATATTACCGAATTCGAAACATCTATTTTTTGGTGAATTATTATACCATGTTGAGGAAGAGTTGTTCGACTATGGTTATAAAATGATGATTTGCAACTCTAGTGAACAGTTAGAGAAAGAAATCGTATATTTAGATATGTTGAAAAATAATCGTGTTGATGGAGTAATTCTTTTAACAAATAACGATGTAGAGCAATATTTAAACAAAAAATTGCCTATTGTATCGTTTGACCGTTACTTTCTAAATGTACCATATGTTGCTAGTGATAATTTTCAGGGAGGTATCTTAGCTGCGAAACGCTTGTTAGAACACAACTGCAAAAATATAATGTTTATTGGTGATGATGCACAGGGTGAACACACTGATGTTTTAACCGATGTATCCAAGCGAAGAAAAGGATTTGTCAACCATCTACATTCTCAAGGATATGAAAATGTAATTAACGTAGAGTATCCACTCAAGAATTATTTTGTATCGGTTGAACAGTTCGAATCTCTTCTGAATCCTTACCAGGATGTAGATGGAATTTTCTGCATTTCGGATTCTGTTGCTTATACCGTTATCAAAGTATTAGAAAAAAGAGGAAAACGCGTCCCAGAAGATGTCAAAGTAATAGGCTTTGATGGTGGAAGGTCTTTCAATAACCTTGGAATGAAGATTACTTCTATCAACCAAGATCCTCTATTAATTGCTCAAGCAATACGCAAATTAATCCTAAACTACGACGTTAAAGACAGCAATAAGAAATTGATTGTACCTGTTAAAATATCAGAAGGAGATACCGCATAGGTGCCTCCTTCTTTTTATACAAATATTTTTTTTGAATTTTTTTTGAAATCAAATTGACAGCGGTTTCATAAAGTGGTGTAATTTTGTTATAAAGTCAATATATTATTTTTTTACAGCAGTATGGAAAGGTTTTCACATTTGGAGGTTTTCAGCATGAATTGGAATACAACGTACTCTTTTCCAAATAAAATGAATGATGTATTAATTGTCGGAGAAGTCCTTGTAGACATCATTCATAAAGAGTCTGAAAATCAATATAAAAATATTGTTGCAGGAAGCCCGTTTAATATTAGTAAAAATTTAACTAAACTTGGTGTCAAAAATGTCTTTTATGGAGCGATTGGAAATGATCAATTTGGGAAAGACATTCTAAAAGAGATTCAAGATAAGCATATCAACACAGAGATTAACATTACAAACCATGCAACTTCTTATGTTGTTCTTAATCAAACATTGGATTCTCCAAATCCAGAGTTTCACCGTCATTCAGACAATTATATTTATCAAAATGATAAATTAACAAATGATATATCTTTTTCAAAAATCCTTCATTTTACTTTCTGGCCTTTGTCGAAAGAACCAAGCCTATCAACAATTCTCTCTTTAATAGACAAGGCCAAAGCCAATCACACTTTAATTGGTTTTGATCCCAATTACCACCCAAAATTAGATGACCTTCAAAAAAGTGGATTTGAAACCGTTAAAGCTATTATAAACAAAGTCGACATAATCAAACCTAGTTTAGATGATTCATACCGATTATTCGGCAAAAAAACAATCGATGAGTATTTGGATATTTATGAAGAACTTGGTGCTAAATTAGTCATATTAACCTTAGGAAAAGAAGGGTTAATTACTAGATTCAACAAACAAACTTTGCGAATGGATTCATTAGCAACCGAAGTTGTCGATTCCACAGGTGCAGGAGACGCTTTTTGGAGTGGTCTATATGCTGGTCTTACAAACAATCATTCTATTAAGGATTCTTTAAGGCTTGGTTTATTATGCAGCGCAGAAAACTTAAAATATATTGGTTCAGATGTTGAATTACCTGAACTTGACGTTCTATTACAAACAATCGGAGGGTAACCATGTATATTGCTTTTCTAAATCCTCAGGGGAATTTTGATCGATTGGATTCTTTTTGGACAGAACATCCAGATTTTGGTGGTCAATTAGTTTATGTGAAAGAGATTGCAATTGCTTTGGCTAAACTTGGACATCATGTCGACATCATTACAAGACGATTTACTGATTCGAAGCTGAACGCTTTTCACGAAATATTTGATCAATATGATGATTTTGAAAATGTCAGGATTGTTCGTATTGATTGTGGTGGTGAAGCATTCTTACCAAAAGAATTATTATGGGAAAACTTAAATGAGTGGACCAACAATATAGTTACATTCTATGTAGAACAAAATCATAAACCAGATTTCATAACTGGACATTATGGTGATGGTGGCCTATCAGCTGCTTTATTAAAAGAAAAATTATCGATTCCTTATTCTTTTACAGGACATTCACTCGGAGCTCAAAAATTAGAGAAATTGAATGTTTCCAAAGATAATATTATGGAGCTAGATAAAAAATATCGTTTTTCCAAAAGAATTGAAGCAGAAAGAACTGCAATGAATTACGCAGATATAATTTTCGTATCAACGAAACAAGAAATGGATGAACAATACTCCCATGTTTTATATAAAGATATTACAGAAAATCAACAATCGAAATTTGTAATCGCTCCTCCAGGTGCTAATACGGATGTGTTCAATGAATTACAGGCAAATTTCGATTCAAAATTTTCTGATAAGTTTGAATCAATTCTAAATAGAGATATATCAAATAGCCGATTAAATTTACCATTTGTGGTGTTAGCAAGCAGACTAGACCCTAAAAAAAATCATTTGGGTTTATTAAGAGCTTATGCAAATGATGTAAAGTTGCAAAAAAGATGCAATGTTGCAATTTCTTTACGAGGTATTGAAAATGCATTCAAAGATTATTCGTTTGCAAAACCAGACGAATTGATTATTTTAGACGAAATGATGGATATTATACAACGATTTGATTTACCCGGTAACATTACATTTATTTCCATCAATTCGCAAACCGAATTAGCATCATTTTATCGTTTTATGGCCAAAAGGAAATCTGTATTTTCATTAACAGCTCTCTATGAACCATTTGGTTTAGCACCAATTGAGGCGATGAGTTCTGGATTACCAGCTGTTGTTACAAAATACGGTGGTCCTAGTGATGTATTATTTGAAAACAACATAAAATATGGAGTTTTAGTAGATGTTTTCAAAGAAGAAACAATTGCGCAAGGTATTCATGAAGTGTTGAATGATTACCCGTATTACAAAGAAAGCGGCATCAAAAGAGTATTAGATAAATACACTTGGGATGCAACTGCAAAGAAGTATTTACAAGCAATTGATACTATTATACAAAAAGAAAAGAATCCTGATACTATTGAAATTCACCAATATTTCAAAGATTCTACACTTGAAGATATAGATTTAGATTTCATAACAAAAAAAATTGTAGAAATGGAGAAATAGTATGAATCATGTAAGAAAACAAGAATTACCTTTTAACAATAAAATATTGGTGTTCTTATTTAAAATGTTCATCTTTATAATTGCTATTCCGTTAGTTTTCATTTATGTGCCATTACGATTTATTGCTAGAAAATTATCAAAATTCATCCTGTTTTTAATTCAGGCTATTCCTAAATTCATTCAGGCTATTCCTGAATTTATTCTGGTTATCTCTAAGTTCTTTATAAGACTTATTGATATCCTGTTTCCAAAAGGAAAAGAAATACGTGAAGAAAAACGCGAGAAAAAAAGAAGCGTTAAGCTCGAACACAAACGAAATCGCGAGGTTAAAGTTAGCGAGCAAAATAAGTTAGCTAAATTCTTTGCTAATGTTGGAGAGAAAATAGTTTTGTTCCTTTCTTGGTTAACTGCTTTTCATCCTTATAAAGGTGACAATGTTATTATAAAATATTTAGACACTAATATAACTGGTGAAAAAGTGGAGGCTCAAAAGATGAGATCGTTCATCTTCTTCTTAGTTCCTGCTTTAGGTAGTTTTACCGTATTTGTAATTACACCATTCTTAATGGGAGTCTTCTTCTCATTTACAGATTGGACTGGATTGAATAACGGAAATGAAGTAATTGTTGGTTTCCAAAACTATTCAACGATATTTAGTGATTACTTATTTGTGTACTCATTTATTAGAACAACGCTATACTCTGTCTTAAACGTTATTGTTATTAATGTTGTAGCATTCTCATTGGCATTGGTAGTAACTCAAAACTTAAAATTGAAAAATGTTTATCGTGCTGGATTCTTCTTACCAAACCTAATTGGTGGTTTGGTACTAGGTTATATTTGGCAATTTGTATATTCCAATGTATTCCCTGCAATTGGAACTGCAATTGGTTGGGAATCAGGAATTTTCTCACATAGTTTAATTGGAGGATATGCTAGTTCTAGTGAAGCCATGGGAGCATTAATCGCTGTTGTTGCTTGGCAATATGCTGGGTATATTATGATGATTTATATCGCTGCATTACAAAATGTACCTACCGATTTGATTGAAGCATCTAAAATTGATGGTGCAAATGCGTTCCAACGATTAAGAACCATTATATTCCCATTAGTAGCACAAGCATTTACAATCGCATTATTCTTAACGTTAGTTACTTCATTCAAACAATTTGATACTGTTATTTCCTTGACTGGAGGTGGGCCATCCGCATTGATTCCAGAGTATCTGGCAAAAATCATGGATGTACCTACTTGGAGCAGTGTTAACTCCCTTGACTTAATGACGATTAATATTTATGAAACTGCGTTTAGTCATTATGAAATGGGTATCGGTCAAGCCAAAGCAATTGTATTCTTCTTAATTTTATTGATTGTTGGTGTTGCGCAAGTAACCTACAGTCAAAAGAAGGAGGTTGAACTATAATGAATAGGGATAAAATAGGTTTGATTATCATTGAAATATTTGCATTTCTTCTTCTTGTATTGTTCTTCTTGCCTTTTGCTTTAGTTATTTTAAACGCAACAAAAACAGCCGTAGAAATTACAACAGATCCTTTAGCATGTGCTAAGGATG
Organism: uncultured Candidatus Izemoplasmatales bacterium; assembly: GCA_964622615.1. Lineage (GTDB taxonomy): Bacteria > Bacillota_I > Bacilli_A > Izemoplasmatales > Hujiaoplasmataceae > 4572-104. Next base: position 6,618 of record CAZUQS010000059.1, read on the forward strand.
CTGGAACATTCTGGAAAAATATTACAAACATTATGACTTCAGAACAAATTCGATATTGGAATTCATTCTTGAATTCAATTATCATCACATCTGGAAGTTTGATTGCAATTGGGATCTTTTCAGGTATGGCGGCTTGGGTTTTGGTACGTACAAAGAAAAGATATTCACATATCATTTTTGTTATCTTCTTAAGTGGTATGGTAATTCCGTTCCAAGTTGTTATGTTACCACTTGTTAGATTATTAGAAGCAATCAGCGTAAACGTCGGAATTCCGATGAAAGATACCTACTATGGTGTTATTCTCATATATGTAGGATTTGGTGCGCCACTATCTGTATTCATGTTTCATGGATTTATCAAATCAATTCCAATGGATATTGAAGAAGCAGCGATTATTGATGGATGCTCAAGATCACAACTATTCTTTAGAATTATTTTACCAATCTTAAAACCTATATTTGTTACGTTATTAGTACTGAATGGTTTATGGATTTGGAATGACTATTTATTACCTTTACTTGTTATTGGAATGTCTGGCGATGTAAGAACCTTACCGTTAGCTGTTGCCAATCTAGCTGGTGCATACATTAGACAATGGGATTTATTATTAACTAGTGTATTATTAGCTGCTATACCAGTTGTTGTATTGTTCTTGTTCGCTCAAAAATTTATCATTAAAGGTATGACATCAGGGGCTATTAAGTAAGAATGAGAAAAATTACAAGATTCAATCGCATTCGCTTACAAGAATTACTGGTTGATGAATCTATATTTGCAATACAAAATGGTCTTATTGGAGTACGAGGGAATTTCTCAGAAGGTTATGGGGGCGATGAGCCCAAACAAACAATCATCAATGGGTTTTATAACTATTATGATTATAAATATGAAGAGAATTCCCCTGCTTTTCCACAAAAAGGCCAAAGGATAATAAATGTAATTGATGGTCAAACAATAGAATTTTATGTAAATAATAAAGCAATTAATTTAAACAATTGTGAATTACGATCTCTAAGAAGAGAATATAATCTAGAAACAGGTTGTACATTGCGAGTTGCAGAGTACAAAACTATTAAAGGATTCGTATTTACAATTTCAGAAGAAAAATTAGTTTCATTTG
>CAZUQS010000060.1:0-7728 GCA_964622615.1 uncultured Candidatus Izemoplasmatales bacterium
ACAGTGACGAATCATACAGAATATGTATGGGTGAAACGGGTAAACCCCTCAAGCTAGAAACCCAAATTATGGTAGGGGCATGGTTACAAGAGAAATGAATCGAGTAACTGACGGTTATACCGAAGATAAATGATTACCGGCTTTTTTTAAAGCTACAGAACATGGCTTACAGATAACTTAGTTTTAAAAAAGCATATGATAAGTATGCTTTTTTTTAAAAGATTGGAAAGAGGTTTTTATGAGCAAAAAACAAAGTGTAATACGAAATTTCTCTATTATTGCCCATATAGATCATGGTAAATCAACTTTAGCAGATCGTATTTTAGAATTGACGCATTCTGTTTCAAAACGAGATATGAAGGCGCAGATGTTAGACTCAATGGATTTGGAACGAGAACGTGGAATCACTATCAAACTAAATTCTGTGGAATTAAAATACACTGCAAAAGATCAAGTTGAATATATCTTTCATCTAATTGATACTCCTGGACATGTTGATTTTACCTATGAAGTATCAAGATCTTTAGCTGCCTGTGAAGGGGCTATTTTGGTCGTAGATGCTACTCAAGGTATTGAAGCACAAACACTTGCTAACGTATACTTGGCGATGGATAATGAATTAGAAATCATTCCTGTAATTAACAAAATAGATTTGGATAGTGCTGATGTTGAAATGGTGAAACGTGATTTGGAAAAAACCATTGGTATTGATCCAAAAGACTGTATTTTAGCTTCTGCTAAAACTGGATTTGGAGTAGAAGATATCTTAGAAGCAGTTGTAGAAAGAATTCCAGCACCAAAAGGTGATTCTGATGCTCCATTACAAGCCTTAATATTTGATTCGTTTTATGATAATTATCGCGGGGTAATCCCTTTGATTAGAGTTGTAAATGGTGAAATAAAAAAAGGTGATAAAATTAGAATGATGGCTACAGAAGTGTTTTATGAAGTCATTGATTTGGGAGTATATTTACCTAAAGAGGAATCAAGAAATTTATTAACAACTGGAGATGTTGGTTGGGTTTCAGCTACCATTAGGACGATTGAAGATGTACATGTTGGAGATACGATAACCAATGCAATTAACCCAAGTTTACAACCATTACCTGGATATCGTAAATTAACTCCAATGGTATACTCGGGAGTCTATCCAGTAGATGCTGATGATTATTCGGATTTAAAAGAATCCATTGAAAAAATGAAGTTAAGTGATGCTTCATTGATCTACGAACCAGAAACATCAAGCGCATTAGGATTTGGATTCCGAGTAGGTTTTCTGGGAATGCTCCATATGGAAATTTTCCAAGAAAGATTGGAACGGGAATTTGATCAAAACTTAATCACAACTGCACCATCGGTAAATTACATGGTGTATATGGCTTCAGGGAAAGTGTTAGAAATTGATAACCCCGCTAGAATGCCAAAAAATCAACAGGTAGAGCGTATTGAAGAACCATATGTTCTAGCTACCATAATCACTCCAAACGATTATGTAGGGAATGTTATGGAGCTCTGTCAGTATAAACGTGGTATCTTCAAGGATATGCAGTACATTTCTGACGTTCGAGTAGAAATCATGTATGAGTTACCATTATCAGAAATCATTTTTGATTTCTTTAATCGTTTAAAATCCAATACAAAAGGATATGCATCGTTTGATTATACAGTGATTGGACATCGTGAATCAAAACTTGTTAAGATTGATATCTTATTAAATGGTGAACCAGTAGATGCTTTAGCATTCTTGGTACATCAAGATTTCGCACATAAACGAGGTCTTCGAATCTGTCAAAAACTTAAAACCATTATTCCAAGACAACTGTTTGAGATTCCAGTACAAGCTGCAATTGGTTCAAAAATCATTGCGAGGACTAATATTAAAGCAATGAGAAAAGATGTATTGGCAAAATGTTATGGCGGAGATATTACTCGAAAGAAAAAATTATTAGAAAAACAGAAAAAAGGTAAAAAGCGAATGAAAGCTGTAGGATCTGTTGAAATCCCTCAAGAAGCCTTCATGTCGGTATTATCTTTGGATAGCGATGAATAAAAAAATAGCGTAAATTTACGCTATTTTTCTTTTAACACTTCTTTTATGAATAGTTCTGTTAATTTCGAATCAAATTGCGTACCTTTGCATCTTCGAAGTTCCTTGATAGCTTCTAGTAAAGATAGACTATCTTTATAATTTCGAAAAGATGTCATAGCATCAAAGGAGTCTGCGATAGAGATGATTTTTGCCTCTAATGAGATATCATCACCAATAATACCATTTGGATAGCCATCACCATCAATCCGTTCGTGATGCTGCAACACATGATTTGCCAATCCATCCATGCTTCCCATCGAATGTAAAATTCGATATCCTTTTTCTGGATGTGTTTTAATTAAGTCGTATTCCCCTTTTGTTAGTTTTGTTTTCTTATTTAGAATTTCATTCGAAATGGTAATTTTACCAATATCATGTAGATTCGCTGCGAGGCGAATATCACTTATTTTTTGTTTAGATAATTTACATGCAATAGCTAAATCAGCAGATAATTCGGATACTCTGGTGGAATGTTCTTCACTGATCGTATCTTTTTCATATAAACTGTTAAGCAATGCGTTGATCATCTTATTGCGAACACTAGACGATTCCGCAATCTTATAACGATACATCTCATCTTCCGCAAACTTTGTCTTTTTACTCAAATCGTCTGCCACTTTATCTTTTGTAGCAAAGCCAAATGCAACAGATAATTTAATCTTTCCAACTTGAGTAGAATTCGTGATGTTAATTAAGTGTTCTTGAACGCTTCCACATTCGCTTTCCGATGTATGCTTTAGTATGATAACAAATTCATCACCACCAACTCTAGCAACAAATCCTCGTTCTCTATCGATGTTGTTTTCTAAAATGTGAGCAACTTTTTTGAGAACTTCGTTACCGCTGTCGTGACCAAAGTTGTCGTTGATTATTTTTAAACCATTGATATCACAAATAATTACAGAAATAGGTAAATTAGTAGATACATCAATGGTAGCTAAATGATTTCCATAAAATCTTCGGTTATAGACTCCAGTTAAGTAATCATGAGTACTTGCATATAATAATTTATCTTGTTCCGATTTTAGATTTGTGATGTCGTGAACAACACCATTTACTTTAATTGGTTTATTATCATTGTCAAACTCAACCGTAGCTACAGAATTTAAATAATGTTGATCTCCTAACTTATTGATTATTGTAAATGTTATATTATATGGTTTCTGATCATAGACTAAGTCAGCCAATGCTTGATCCAATTTTATTCTATCCTCTGCAACAACATGTTCTTGGATATATTCCAATGGGATTAAATGGTCATCAGGAATAGGTAAGCCATAAATTCTAAAAGATTCGTCCGAACCCCATACTTGTTCCGTATCTAAGTCTAATATCCAGGTTCCAATATGTCCAATTCTTTGTATTTCATTTAATCTGATTTGTTCATCAATCAATTCATTTAAAAGTTCTTCTTGTATTTCTTTTTCTTGTTGTACTTTATAGAACATTTTATTATACGGTTTCATTACATTTAAGATAATGGTTCTATCCAGTATAAACAAAAATGCAGCGTAGCGTAATGTAACCCCAAAATAATGTACTAAAGTACTGCCTTCCGTTCTACCTAAGAAGAAGAATTGAGATATTAACAGTATTATTAGAATAAAAAATAAATATATATCATAATCTATATTCTTTACCCATTTGTTAACTGCGATATGGATAATAGAACCGACTAGAATAAGAATGATTAGTACTTCTAAAATAATTTTAACGGTTGTAAAGCCTTGATCTTCAATATAAAATGCAGGTAAAATATCTAGGGATAGTATCACAAGAATACAAATACCAGCAATAATCGGATTAAAAATGAAGAATTTATAATGCATTCTATTATTTTTATCGAAAAATGATACAACAAAGCTTATGACCAAGAATAGATTCGCTGATACCAGTAATTGAACAGAAAAATTAGCGGAAAAATTATTGCTAAATATATCCATTCCCTTATAAGTCATCGTATGTATAAATATCAAAACACTATAAACCAATAAGGTTGAAGCCATACGATTATAAATATTTTTATTTTCATTATCAATTGAAATAATTCCAATGGTTCCAGATACAACGCAAATAATTACAATAAAAAAATCCGCTGTTGTGTGAAATAGCAGAGGGTTTGCTTGAGAGAAGTACAGTAGCACTAATGCAACTACAACTCCAAAAACGCTTATTAAAGATGTTAAATTCTTAATGTTTACAAGATGTTTGTTATTGATAATTCAACACTCCTTAGAAAATACATTTATTCGTATTATACAGTATTAACAAAATTTTATCTATATATATGATATTTTTTTTTGCGCACAAGCTTTATAGCAGAATATTTGTTTTAGGAACTGCTTATAAATAACGAAATATAGTACAATTATAAGCTATATTCTTTCTTTATTTCTTGATTTATGTTAACATAATACTGGTGATATTATGATAAAAGGTCTGTATATACATATACCATTTTGCAAACAGATTTGTCTGTATTGCGATTTTTGTAAAATGGTTGCTAATGAAGATTTACAAAATCAATATATAAATGCGTTAATGAAAGAAATAAAATACTATCAACCCGAGTTGTCTTCTCTAAATACAATTTATATAGGTGGTGGAACACCAAGCGCATTAAGCGAGGGAAATCTTCGTAAGTTGTTAAAGCAGATTCATAAAACTATTCCTGTCAGTTCCCTGAAAGAATTTACAATAGAAGCGAATCCCAATGACATTACTCAAAGCATCATTGATATTTTCGTTGAATATGGAGTTAATCGTGTTAGCTTAGGTGTTCAAACGATTCACAATAAGCATTTAAAGTTTCTAAAAAGAACTCATAATAAAGAAGATGTAATTCAAGCAGTTCAATTATTGAAAGCGAATCATATTGCGAATATAAATTTAGATTTCATTTATTCGATACCAGGGCAAACGTTACAAGATATTCAATCAGATCTTGAATTTATAAGAAATATGGATGTTCCTCATATTTCCTATTATTCATTGATTATAGAAGAGAAGACGGAGTTACATTATCTGGTATCTCGTAACAGTATACAACCTCTTGACGAGGAATTAGAAGCGGATTTCAAGGATAATATTCATGAGGTTCTGAACTCTTTTGGGTATCACAGGTATGAAATCAGTAATTTTGCGAAGAATAAGAAAGAATCTCTTCACAATATGATTTATTGGAATCTAGAGGAGTATTTAGGAATTGGATTGAATGCGTCATCACAATACAATGACAAACGCTATAAGAACCAGCCTCTGATTAGCAAATACATTGCAAATACTTTGCAACATGAATTTCCCAAAATAGAAGAAGATTGTAACTTGAAAATGGAATATCTATTACTGGGATTACGAAAAATACAAGGTATAGATGTTACTGCTTTTAAGAAGAGATTTCATATAGACTTATTTCAAGCTTTTCCTGACCTTCAAAAACACCTCGATAATGGATTATTAGTGATTCATGATGAATGGGTAAGATTCTCTGAAAAAGGCTTGGATTTAAGCAATCAAGTGTATCTAGATATTATATAGGAGTACTTATGTTAAACGTTTATTTAAAGGAATATATTTATTATTTGAAGATAACAAAGAATCTGGCTCAAAACACTATCATTTCTTATGAAAGAGATTTGATTGAGTATATGAGTTTTATTGAAAAAAATTATCAATTAAGAACATTTGATAAAGTAGAAAAAACACATATTGATAATTTTATAAAAAGTTTAGCTAGAAGAAAGATAAGCCCGAGGTCTATCACTCGAAAAATTTCTTCTATTCATTCTTTTCATCGTTATTTATTGGAAGAAAAAATAATTGTCAAAGACGTTACAACAAAAATCAAAAAACCAGTGACTCCAAAGACACTTCCAGTTGTTTTGAACCAAGAAGAGATTGAAAAATTTATTGATGCAAGTAATGGTTTAGGCAAACCGCTTGATTTACGAAATAGAGCTATGGTAGAATTAGCATACGGATCAGGACTAAGAGTATCAGAACTGTTAGATCTTGAAATATCAGATTTACATTTAAATATGAATCTTGTAAATATAACTGGCAAAGGTAACAAAGAACGAATTGTCCCTTTAGGAGAAGAATCTATTTTCGCTATCAGAACGTATTTAGTGGATGGTAGACCAAAGTTAAACCCCAAACGTAAAGAGTTATTGTTTGTAAATAAAAAAGGGGAAAAACTAAGTAGGGTAGGCTTTTATAAGGTGATTAAAAATATTGCTATGAAAGCAGAGATTGCAAAAGCAATGTCTCCACATACCTTAAGGCATTCTTTTGCCACCCATCTATTAGAGAATGGAGCCAATTTAAGAAGTGTTCAAGATTTACTTGGGCATGAAGATATAATGACAACAGAAATTTATACACATGTAACAAATAAACACATTCAAGAGGAATATGAATTAAAACATCCACGAGCAAGTAGAAAAGAGGAATAATATATGAAATTTAAACGAGTATTTTTAATCGTTATTGATTCAGTAGGAGCTGGCGAATTACCAGATGCTGATAGATTTAATGATATAGGAGCTAATACAATTGGAAATCTAGCAAAGGCTACAGGAGGAGTGTACCTTCCAGTCTTAGAATCCTTCGGTTATGGAAATTTAACGGATATTCTTGGCGTGTCCAGAGTGGAACATCCAAGAGCAAACACGACTAAAATGATAGAAATATCAAATGGAAAAGACACTATGACAGGACATTGGGAAATGGTTGGGATTAAAACAAGCACACCATTTATAACATTTACTGACACTGGGTTTCCAAAAGAATTGATCGATGAAATAGAAAGCATAAGTGGAAGAAAAGTAGTTGGTAATAAAGCCGCTTCAGGAACTGAAATTCTGAAGGAACTAGGACCTCATCAAATGGATACTGGAGATCTTATTGTGTATACTAGTGCAGATTCCGTAATACAAATTGCTGCTCATGAAGAAATTATACCGCTAGAAGAACTATATGATATTTGTCATAAAGTTCGCGAATTAACGTTGCAAGAGAAATGGAAAGTTGGAAGAATCATCGCCAGACCATATCTTGGTAATCCAAAAGATGGATTTAATCGCACTCCAAATCGCCATGATTATGCGTTAGATCCAACTGGTAAAACCGTTTTAAATGTCTTAGCTGATTCAAAATTTGATGTAATTTCAGTAGGTAAGATCCGCGATATATTCAACGGCTCAGGAATTACAGATCATCATTCCATCATTTCAAATCATCATGGCATGGAAGTAACCACAGAAATTACAAAAGAGAACTTTACTGGATTATGCTTCGTGAACCTAGTTGACTTTGATGCGAAATATGGACACCGTAGAGATCCGGTTGGCTACAAAAATGCAATGGAAGAGTTTGATAGAGATTTATCAGTGTTTTTAGAACACTTAAATCCAGATGACTTGCTAATGATTACAGCGGACCACGGAAACGACCCTACTTTTCATGGTACTGACCATACAAGAGAATACGTTCCATTATTCATTTATGCAAAAGATTACAACGGAAAGTACTTACCAATCAGTGAAACATTCGCAGATATTGGTGAAACCATCGCTGATAACTTCAATTTAAAAGGTACAGAGTACGGCAAGAGTTTATTAAAAATATTGGAATAAAAA
>CAZUQS010000061.1:0-7680 GCA_964622615.1 uncultured Candidatus Izemoplasmatales bacterium
TTTTTGGAAGAGGTTAGTGGGGTTGATTCATTAATTCTTATGATGCAATTAGAAGTTGCTAGAAGAATTACCTCTAAACCAAACACAAAAGATTATAATGCCTTGAGTATCATCATTCAGCATCAAACAGATGCAAAGTACCTATTTAAAGTGCCCAAAACTGTTTTTTATCCTCGTCCGAATGTTGATTCTGCAGTAATTCGATTAGGAATAAAAGATATCAAGAATAGTGAATATCAGGGATTCTATAGATTTGTTCATAACTGTTTTATGCAAAGAAGAAAAACACTAGTGAATAATTTGAACTCGGCTTATAAAGATGTATCTAAAGAATTAATTGTAGATTTAATTCAAGAGTTAGGAATTGACGCATTAGCGAGAGCTGAATCTTTAGAATTAAAAGACTTTTTAAGCATCTACACTTGTTTGTTAAAAATTTAATTAAATACAAATTTAAAATATAGGGGAGAACGATTATGGAAATTAAACGTAATGATAATGAGCTTTTTCAAGTCATTCAAAAAGAATTTGATCGACAACAAAGTCACATTGAATTAATTGCTTCAGAGAATTTTGTTTCGAAAGAAGTCTTGGAAGCGGATGGTAGTGTTTTAACAAATAAATATGCAGAAGGCTATCCAGGAAGAAGATATTATGGTGGATGTGAATTTGTTGATGAAGCTGAAAATTTAGCCATTGAACGAGTTAAGAAAATTTTCAATGTGGCTTATGCAAATGTTCAACCCCACACTGGGTCAACAGCAAACATGGGAGCTTACAGAGCTATTTTAGAACCAGGAGACAAAGTCATGGGAATGGCCTTGGACCAAGGAGGTCACTTAACTCACGGACACCCGTTAAGTTTTAGCGGAATAGATTATGATTTTTATCCATATTTTGTAAATAAAGAAACAGAAATGATTGATTATGATGAACTGGAAAAACAAGCTAAAGAAATTAAACCCAAATTAATAGTTGCTGGAGCCAGTGCTTATCCGAGAATACTAGATTTCAAGAGATTTAAGAAGATATGTGACCAAGTTGGAGCATTATTAATGGTGGATATGGCTCATATAGCTGGTTTAGTAGCCGCTAAATTGCATCCAAACCCCTGTGAATATGCTGATATCGTGACATCGACAACACATAAAACTCTAAGAGGTCCTAGGGGCGGAATCATTTTAACAAACGATGAAGAAATCGCTACCAAAGTAAATCGTATTATTTTCCCTGGAATTCAAGGAGGGCCTTTGATGCATATCATTGCAGCAAAAGCGGTTGCTTTTTATGAAGTTTTAACTGATGATTTTATTGAATATCAAAAACAAGTTGTAAAAAATGCTAAAGTATTTTCTGAAAAATTTATTGACTTGGGATATCATGTTGTTTCAGGTGGTACGGATAATCACCTGTTATTATTAGACGTTTTATCGAAAGCTAAAATATCTGGCAAGAAAGCAGAAAAATTATTAGATAAAGCTAATATTACATGTAATAAAAATACAATTCCTTACGATACAAAGAAACCTTTTGTTACAAGTGGCATTAGACTAGGAACTCCAGCTATGACCACAAGAGGATTTAAAGAAAAGGATTTTGAAGAAGTGGCTGTATTAGTTGATATGATTCTTAGTAACCCGGAGGCTGAATTAGTGGTAAATGAAGTAAAAGACAGAGTAAAAATCCTAACGGATAAGTATCCATTACACTATTAACATGTTCAATATATTAGTTTGCATCAATGATGGGTTATTAAAAATAAGAATTAAAAGAATTCTATCTGAAAATAATTTCAAACACACATTTACAGACAAGCCAATAAAAAGGTCGGATCTAAATAATTATGAGTTGGTGATTATACACTCTTCATATAGACTAACAAATCTTTTTGGTTTTATAGAAAATGCGGTGTTACAAAAACTTACTACCATTTTATATGTAACAACGAATTCAAGTTCAAATCCATTTAGAAAATTTAATGATTATTCAAATATTATATTTGTTGATGAATTAAAATTAGATGTTGAACTTCCGTTGTCTATTTCATTACATGTAAAATATATTCTACATATAAAAGCACTTAGTAAAGAAAATGAAGGGTTATCCAATGAACTTTTAGAGTTGAAGATGATGAATAAGTGTAAGAGAATGCTATATGAAAAGAATTTTACAGAAGAAGAAGCTCACAAGTATATATTAAAATATGCTATGGACAATCACATAGATAAAATAGAAGCTTGTAATAGGCTACTAAAAAGCAATAGCGATTAGCCTATTGCTTTTTTTTACTCTAAAGTTTATAATCTTATAAAAGCAAAGGCGCTTAAAAAGAAAGGTTATAATCGTCCAAAGATGCATGGTATTGATTTGGATTATTATAAGAAAAGTAAAAAAAATGAAAAGATATACAAAAAATGAGATTTTGAAAGACGCTAAGGAAAAGAATGTTCGTTATATAAGGTTAATGTTTACGGATATTCAAGGCACAATTAAGAGTGTTGAAGTACCTCTTGGCCGTCTAGAAACGGCGTTAGATGGAAAAGTAATGTTTGATGGTTCTTCTATAGAAGGTTTTGTAAGAATCATGGAAGCAGACATGTATTTAAAGCCAGACTTTGATACATGGTTAATTCTTAGTTGGGAAGAAACTAGCTATGGTAAAGTTGCTAGATTAATTTGTGATGTGTTCACACCGGAGGGCGTCCCTTCTAAAGCGGACCCTAGGTCCAACTTAAAAAGAGTTGCCGAAAAAATGAAGAAATTAGGGTTTTCAAAACTAAATATTGGATTTGAACCTGAATTTTTCTTATTTAAACTAGATGACAAAGGACAAATTACAATGGATGTAACAGATGGCGGAGGATATTTTGATCTTTCTCCAATAGATGGTGCAGGAGATTGTAGAAGAGATATCGTTTTAGAGCTAGAGAGTTTAGGATTTACTATGGAAGCTAGCCATCACGAAGTTGCTCCTGGGCAAAATGAAATAAATTTCGAGTTTTCAGATATAGTGCAGGCTTGTGATAATGTTCAAACATTTAAATTAGTTGTTAAGAATATTGCTAGAAGACATAACTTACACGCTACATTTATGCCAAAACCAATTGCTAACATAAATGGATCTGGTATGCATACCAATTGTTCACTGTCCGATTTGGAAGGAAATAATGCTTTCTATGATCCGAGTGACCCAATTGGTCTTAGTAAAGTATGCCGCCAATGGTTGACGGGAATATTAACTCATTCACGTTCATTTTGTGCCATAACAAACCCTACTGTTAATTCTTATAAAAGACTTGTTCCAGGATATGAAGCTCCATGCTATGTTTCTTGGTCTCAACATAATAGATCGGTAATGGTAAGGATACCAGCTACACGAGGTAAAACTACAAGAACTGAAATCAGAAGTGTAGACACTTCAACTAATCCATACCTAGCGTTAGCGGTAATATTATCATCAGGTTTAGACGGAATAGAAAGAGACTTACCTCTAATCGACTCGTTAGATGTTAATTTATTTGAATTATCATTATTAGAAAGAGAAGCTTTGGGAGTTAAAAACTTACCAGATAACTTAAAAGAAGCGATTGATGTTATGAAAGAAGATCCTTTGATGCAAGAATCACTTGGTAGTCATATTTATGAAAAATTTATTGAATTAAAAATAAAAGAATGGGATGAATTTAGAAAACATGTTACTCAATGGGAACTAAATAGATACATGAAATTAATATAAAAAAAGCCCATTATTGGGCTTTTTTATTGTTTTTTTCAATATTTTTAATTATTTTTTCGAGCTCAAGTTTATCAAATAAATACTGAGTCTTACAAAACTGACAAATAATTTCTACGTTCTCTTGCACTTTAATAATATCGTGTATTTCTTTCTTTCCTAATGCTTGTAATCCGATTTTAAATCGCTCTTTTGAGCAATCACATTGATAATTCAACGGCATCTCTTCAACAAATTGATGATTTCCATGAGTAATTAGTTGAACAATATCTTCGGGTTTACTTCCGGATTCGATGAGCTCTGATATAGGGGTCATGTTTGATATGTTTTCTTCTATTATTTGTATTGTTTCTTCTGTAGTTCCAGGCATTAGTTGTAGAATAAAGCCTCCGCTTGCAAAAACTTCATTATTTTCGTTTACTAACACGCCAAGTCCGACTGAAGAGGGAATTTGTTCACTTATAGCAAAATAGTATGTGAAATCATCAGCAATTTCTCCAGTTTGCAGTTCTGAACTGGATGTAAATACATCTCTAATTTTTAAATCCTTTGTAACGTGTATAAATCCTTTGTTTCCTACAGTAATACCCACAGCTAATTTATTTTTTTCTGAAAAATGTACTTCAGGATTTTCAATAGTTCCCTTAACTTGACCGTGAGCATTAACAGATGTAACAATTTCGCCCACTGGACCCCCACCATTAATTCGTATCGTTAGGGTTTGATCTCCTTTATACATAGCTCCCATAATTAAAGAAGCAGTTAAAACTCGACCAAAAGCAGCGCTTGCCGCTGGCCAAGTACCATGAATTTTTCTCGCCTCTTCTACAAGGTTTGTTGTAGATGCAGCATAAATTCTTACTGTTCCATCAAATGAATAAGCTTTTACTAAATAGTCTTTCATTTCCATCACATCCTGAAAATTATTATATCATAATTTCTAAAAAAATCTATTGTTTTGTTTTTCCATAAAGTTATTATATAATATTATGTAGCTGAGTAGAAAGAGTGATAGAATGAAGTGGAAAATAAAGGATATTGAGATTCAAAATCAAGTATTAGTAGCCCCTATGGCCGGAGTTACTAATTTAGCATATAGAATTATATTAAAAGAGTTTGGCGCAGGATTAATTTATACTGAAATGATATCTGACAAGGGTCTATTATATGATAACAATAAGACAAAGGATATGATTGATATTATAGATTTTGAAAAACCTATTGGGTTACAGCTGTTTGGTAGTAATATTGATTCTATGTTAGCAGCAGCAATCTATATAGATAAGTATTCAAAATCAGATATTATAGACATTAATATGGGGTGCCCGGTAAACAAAGTAACAAAATCTGGGGCTGGAAGTAAATTGATGACCTCGCCAGATTTAGCATATGATATTGTGAAAGCTATTGTAGACAGTGTTAAGAAACCAGTGACTGTAAAGATTAGGAGTGGTTGGGATCACAAATCTATAAACGCAGTTGAATTTGCAAAATCAATGGAAATGGCCGGAGCTAGCGCTATAACAGTTCATGGCAGAACAAGAAGTGATATGTATAGTGGTAGTGTAAATTTGGATGTTATAAAAGATGTGAAATCCGCTGTTAAGATACCAGTAATTGGCAATGGAGATATTAAGTGTCCGGAAGATGCGAAACATATGTTGGAGTATACAAAATGCGATGCAATTATGATTGGTAGAGGAGTATTAGGAAATCCATTTTTAATTAAACAAACAGTGGACTACTTAAATAACGGAAAGTACATTAAAGACATTTCTTTAATAGAACGAAAAAAATATATTTTAAAACATTTAGACAAGTTAATTGAATTAAAGGGCGAGCATATAGCATGTTTAGAGATGAGAGGTCATGGCGCATGGTATTTGAAAGGGCTAAAAGGGTCTTCTAAAATTAAGAATTTAATCGTTAATTCTAAAGATACCGAGGAATTTAGGGCTATTATAGACAAGTATTTTGATACCTTAGAAATATAAAAAGAGTTAGTTGTTCTCAACTAGCTCTTTATTTTATGAATCTTTTATATTTATTATACCTATAATTATTTACTTCCACCATGGTATTTATTCCAGTATCCAAGTATTCTGTTGAGATAACATTTGCATTGTCTTTTAAGTCGGAATACACTTCAGACTCTTTGAAAGGAATAAGCATTTCTACTGTGATTGTATTTTTGAATAGTGCTTGATCGATTTCTTCAATTAGTCGAGAAATATTAGTGTTGTTTAATGCGGAAGTAAATATAGCGGGGCTTTTGTTTGTTACAGGGATATCATTTAATAGATCGGTTTTGTTATAAATATAGAATATAGGAATGTTTTCTACACCGATATCTTTTAAAACCTCTTCGACAGTATGAATCTGTTTTTCAAAATTTGGATTTGATACATCGATCACGTGAAGAATTAAGGATGATTCAAATATTTCTTCTAAAGTTGATTTAAAAGCTTCTATTAAGTGATGGGGTAATTTATCAATAAAACCAACGGTATCAGTTAAGAGAAAATTATGATTGTTCTCTAAATGAATTTTTCTTGTTTTTGTTTCTAAGGTTGCGAATAACATATTCTTTTTAAATACATATTTATTTTGATGTGAAGTTGAAGTATCGATAATAGCGTTCATTAAGGTAGATTTTCCTGAATTTGTATATCCAGTCAAAGCAACTGTAATTTCATTATTTTTCTTTCTTTTTTCTCTCTGAGTTCTACGCACCGTGACCAAATCATCTAAATCATTTTTTAGTTTTGTAATTTTGTTTCTTAAAATCCTTCTATCCAATTCGAGTTGTTGCTCTCCTGGCCCTTTTGATCCAGTTCCTGATTTTTGTCTTGATAAATATTTGTATAGACCTACAACCCTAGGCATAAAGTACTTTGCTTGTGCTAATTCAACCTGAAGCATAGCTTCCTTTGTTTTTGCTCTCTTTGCAAATATATCTAGTATTAAAACCGTTCTATCAATCACCTTAGTATTCAACCTTTGTTCTAGATTTCTGATATGACTAGGGCTCAATTCATCATTAAAAATCACTAAATCAGCATCTAGTGTAGTAATCAGTTCATTTAGTTCATCCACTTTACCATCTCCAATATAATAGTTTGGAGTTGGAGAGTCTCTCTTCTGAGTGAGACTATGAAGGACATTGACATTACAAGCAGAGGCAAGATTTGCTAATTCTGCCATAGATTCTTCGATATTTGTATCTCTTGAAATATCTAACCCAACTAAAATTGCATTTTCCATTATCGTCACCTTATCTCATTATATAATATATTTTATTATTATGTTATATAATATGTATGATTTCTTACTTTTTTTGAATATAAACATATGATATAATATAACGACAATAACATTTAAAAAGAGGTTTGTTTTTATGAGCAAAATAAAAACTTTAATAATTAGAACAAAAACTTTAATAATTAGTATAAAACAAAAATTCTCTAGTTTTATTGAAAAGACATTTTCCAGCAGGAAAAAGACATTCAAATTTCTAGCATTATTTGTTTTTACTATATTGTTTTTATTAGAAATTGCGATGGTTTTAATAAATAACAGTTTTTATAATAATGCTTCTGATGATGTTTTACAATATTACACAATTATTGTCGATTTTATTGCAGGATTAAAAGATGGTTCAGTTTCGTGGTTTAATCTAAATAATTATTACGGAGCTTCATTTTTTTCTGATGTTTATTATATACCGATTGATATATTCACTACAATTACATTCTCATTAAGCTATTTAATACCTACGGAGGTAGCTTATTCTGTTACTGAACTTGTAAAAATATTTACCGGGGTTATGCTTTTTGCTTATTACCTATCCTTAAATGGAATGAAAAATAGAACCATATTTTGGATGGGGATTATTTACTTTATCAGTGGCGGTACTGTAAGTTTTATGGCTTTTCCAGTATTTTTAT
>CAZUQS010000062.1:0-7648 GCA_964622615.1 uncultured Candidatus Izemoplasmatales bacterium
TCTCTATGTTGAAGATGATAATTTCATTGAACCAGCTGCCTATCTAAGTGACAGAATATATGTGAATTCAAAGTACAAATTCAGTCCGATATTTTTTGAAGCGATTCTCGCTCATGAATTAGGGCACGCACAATCGAAATTAATTACGCTCAGAATTGTCCATTTATTAAGAATTAGTAGTGCAATTAGCCGTTTAATATATTCGTTTCGAGTTAAAAACCAAGCATTTTTTAAAAAGAAGTTTTCGATTGTCTTTGATATGCTTGTTTTTGCTATATATAATCTCTTTAATATCTTCGATCATATTGTGTCCAATTCATTTTTTCGAAAAGATGAAATCAAGGCAAATTCAATAGCAATTGCACTTGGTTATGGAGACTCTCTTAGATATTTCTATTATTTTAATTATATCAATGCCTCACAAGAGGGATTACTGGTTCGAAAATACTATGATTATAAGCATCCATCTACAAAACAAATGTTGGAGTTGATGGAATTAGACATGAATCTGGATGAATCGGAAATAGATGTATTCGCTGTTCATAAAAAAATTAGAGAAGTAAAAAACATATCTGGATTAAAAGATAAGAACAATAAGATACTGCAGTGGTATCAATATAAAGCAACTTCAAATGATCCATATTATCTGTATGAACTAGGGATATTTTATTCGAAAGGTAAACATGGAATAGCAGTGGATAATGAGTTAGCTTTGGATTATTTTGAACTAGCAAAAAAACAGGATTATACACCTGCTTTTTATCAAATCGCACTATATCACTACAATCGAAAAGACAACGATATTGAAGCGTTTGAATACTTTAAATTTGCAGCAGAAAATGAGTTCATGCTTGCTTATAAGTACTATGCAGAATGTCTTGCATACGGCATTGGAACTATGATTAATAATGAGCAAGCTCAAGTTTGGTATCGATTAGCGGCTCAAAACGGAGATAAAGAAGCAATCAACTATCTGAGTTTCATTGGAAATACATTCCTTTATGATTATCATACAAATAAATTAGCTAAAATAGAAGAGGATTCTTATATTTGTGAATCTGTATTTAGTATCGACAGGGTGGTTGCTGATCAAAAGATAAGGCTGCATGCCAAGTTTCAGCGAAACTTAATTATTTTGTTTGACGAAGCAGAAACCGAGTTTGGTAGATTTGGATTTACAGGTGACAAATTAGTTCGAAGGAATGTTTTGATTCATGAAACCGAAGATGTGATTTATAAAACAACAATCGTTTACAAAAGACAGCAAAATTAAAAATAACACTTCAATGTAGAAGTGTTATTTTTTATATACTCTAAAACTTGTAGAATTATCATTTCTGTCTTCCAAATTAGAATGGACTAGATACAAGTTGTTTTTTTCCCCAGCATTTTTTCTACAAAGAACTGCAGTATGTTCGCTAAACAGTTCCAACCGAAGCTTTCTAGCAGCTGTAGCAGTATCTTCATCATGAACCAAAATTGTATTTGGGTAATTCTCAGATAATGTATGTTGACATTGAACAAATGCTTGTGGATGTGAAGCAATTGCTTCAATAGAAGCTATTGATATGGACTCGCATTTTACAAATAGGTAATGACTAATAGGCATTGTAATTTCTTCAACCAATTGAAGTTGCAAAAACTTTAATGCCTGAACAGATTCTTTTACAGTTCCCCCAGTATTATTGCGATAGGCTATAACTCCATAGTCTATGTTTCCATTGTCAACATTATCAAGAACATTGAACGAAGATACTAATGGTAACATTATATAATTTTTTAATTTAGCATGTTTTACAAACTCTATTGCTGCTGCTTCGCTGTTGCTATTTTGAATTCCTTGGTAACCAATTTTTATCATCATATCCACCTCTATACATTTTCATTATGTAATTATAGCATAATTATAATTTTATTTCAGGATTCCAATTTCTAAAATTTGGATATTTGATATAATAAGACCGGAGATGATACGATGAACTTAAAAGAAAAACAGTTATCACATGATTTAGTGTACCAAAATATGTTTATGAATATCTACTTAGATGAGATATTATTACCAAATAATAAGACAAGCAAACGTATCTATTTAGAGCACGATGGAGCTGCTGCTGTTTTACCAATCACATGTGATGGTAGAGTTATACTAATTAAGCAATTTCGCTATCCAATAATGAAGGAAATTATTGAAATACCCGCGGGTAAGAAAGACACTATTGATGAAAGTGGATTGCTATGCGCTAAGAGAGAACTTGAAGAAGAGACGGGTTATATTTCAGGTGACTTTAAGAAGTTTAGTGATTTGCATAGTTGTGTAGGATATAGCAGTGAGTTAATCGAATTATTTGTTGCAAAAGATTGTAAACAAGTTGAAAACCCCAAAAAAGGTGATGACGATGAGTTTATTGAATTGTTTTTAGTTTCAAAAGAAGAGATTATTGAATTACTGAGATCAGGCAAAGTAACGGATGCAAAAACGTTGGTCGCTTTGCAATATTATTTGCTAGAAATCGCAAAATAATATTTAGTATATACTACATCAATTTCAAAAACATGTTATATTAATTTGAGAAAAAAAGGAGTGATATAATGTCAAAACCTAGAAAAGACATTGCATATTTAAGTGTAGATAGAAGAGAATTGAAAAAAGAAGATTATTCAATTTATTCTAAAGAAGAATTATCTGAAATGATGTCAGAAATCCTTCATAAAAAGGTGAATGGGATTAGTTTCAGCCCGTATTTGGACGATCAAGATCCGTCTACTAAATCCAAAATATCTCAGAAACAAATTGCGGATCGGTTAGAGATTATAAGACCATACACAAAATGGATAAGAACATTTTCTTGTACAAATGGGAATGAAGAGGTCCCAAGAATTGCTCACGAAAAAGGTTTAAAAACATTGGTCGGAACTTGGATAGGGGAAGACTTAGAAGAAAATGAGAAAGAATTGTATAACGCTATTCAAATTGCTAAAGCTGGTTATGTTGATATTTTGGCGATTGGAAATGAAGTCTTATTAAGAAAAGACTTAGAAGTAGAGCAATTAGTCGAATATATTAAAAGAGTAAAAATGGAGTTACCGAATGTTGAGGTTGGTTATGTAGATGCTTATTATATGTTTGTAAATTATCCAGAAATTGTAGATGAGTGTGATGTGATTTTAGCTAATTGCTATCCGTTTTGGGAACACTGTAGCTTGGAAACATCATTAGATTATATGAAACATATGTACGCCTTAGCACAAGAATATTCTAATGGTAAGAGAATTATTATAAGTGAAACTGGTTGGCCATCAAAAGGAGAAAAATATGGTGACGCTATTCCTTCTTTTGAGAATGCAATGAGTTACTTTGTTCAGACCCAAAAATGGGCACAAGAAAAGAACATAGAAACATTTTACTTTTCATCTTTTGACGAAGTGTGGAAAATTAACCATGAGGGAGAATACGGAGCTTATTGGGGAATGTGGGATAAAGATGGAAACTATAAATTTTAAAAATAGAATTATATTTTGAATTTTATTTTTTTCTTACAAACGAAAACGTTATAGTTTGTCTTGAATTAATAGAGATAATTCAGTATAATGTACGTATCATTACTTAAGGAGTAGAACTATGCAGAATTTAAAATACGGAAGAGCAATTTGCTATTCTGGTTATCGTATTGGGCAAAGCCCAGCGACAAAGAAATATCCAACATATGATCAAATAAAGGAAGATTTATTCATTCTTGAAAAAGACTATGATTATATTAGAATGTATGACCCTAGCAAACATGCAGAAATTGCTTTAAATGTTATTCGTACCGAGCAATTGAATATGAAAGTGATGTTAGGTATTGATTTAATGGGAGAAGCTTACAATGACAAGTGTCAATGGGGTGGGAAGTATTCCGATGCAGAAGTTAAGAGAAATATTAAGTATAACGAACAACAACTAAAGCAGTTGATAGATTTAGCAAATATATATGAAGATATCATTGTTTCTGTATCGGCTGGGAACGAAGCAGTTCCAGAGTGGAATGAGAATTTAGTAACTCCAAAAAGAGTGTTATATTTCGTAAACCAATTGAAAAAGAATACGAAGCAATTAGTTACATACTGTGAAAACAGTTATTATTGGAATACACACCTGCAAGAAGTGGCGGAAGCTGTTGATATCATAAGTGTTCATACTTATCCGGTTTGGATTGGAAAAACAATTGATGAAGGTATTCCAACTAGTATTCATGATTTTGAGAGAATTCGTTCATTCTATCCTAATAAAGCATGTATTATTACTGAAGCTGGATGGCCTACAAAGAGTTCGGGCAGAGGAATTAAACCTGAAAATGCTGGAATAGATTTTCAAGCTAGATATCACAAAGATATGTCTAAATGGAGCCAAGATAATCAAGTAGTTGTTTTCTTTTTTGAAGCGTTTGATGAACCTTGGAAGGGCTCGAGCAATCCAGATGAACCTGAAAAACATTGGGGTATATATACAGTAAACAGAGAATTAAAAAATAATTAAAGAGCGTATAAAAACTTGCTATAATGATTTACACAAATTATTATAGTTTTTTCATTAAAAATAATTGGAGGCATGTATGAAACCTAAATTAAAACTATCTAAAAATGGAAAGTTTTCTATTGATAACGTTGATCAAATCAGTTACTTGTATTTTCCATTGACGAATTTTTATTCTTTAAAGAGTTCGATTTCTCCTTCCTTGGCGGGAAACGCAAATATAGATCAAAATACATTTATTTTGTTGCCACATACCAATGAGGATTTACACAATTCTTTTATGAATAGAAATGTTTATTTTCGTGTGAATGGTAATTTTACTTGGAGCATAACCGGAAATACAGCTTATCAAATATTACATAAAGATTCTGTCCAATTAGAAGCTGATTTTCTAACACACAAAATAACAAGAACAGCTAAAATGATGGAGTGTACCATAGAGAGTTTTGTGCCTTTTAATGATTCATACCAGGAATTACATCGTGTTATTCTAACAAATACATCCAAAGACATTATTGAAGTAAAACCTGTTATTAGTATCCCTGTTTTTTGTCGAAGCGCAGACAATATTAGGGATCATAGACAAGTAACATCTTTGTTAAATAAAGTTGAAATATTAAAAGAGGGAATTATAAATAAACCTACATTTTCATTTGACGAAAGAGGGCACAATTTAAACAATATGTCCTACGGAGTATTCGTTCGTAGTTCCGATGGTATACAAATAAAAAACTATTGGCCAATTATGCAAGAATTTATAGGTGAAGGAAGAAATTTATTAAATCCTGAAGTGGTTGACAAGAATCTAGTAAGCAATTATAAGATTGATGATATTGTATCTGGATACGAATCAACTGGCGGGTTTGAATATGAACAAAAAACATTGAAACCTAATGAATCAATTGAGTTTCTAATTTCAATTATGATTGATGAAAATAAGAGCTTTTTACTTGAAAATAAAAACAATCTTTCATCTATCATGTTTGAGCAATTAAAAGTACAAACTCTAAGCAAGTGGAAAAATGAGCTGAAATCATTGGAATTTTATTTTGGTGATAACACCTTAAATGGTTGGTTAAAGTGGGTAACACTTCAACCGATATTGCGTAGGATATATGGAAACTCATTCTTGCCTCACCATGATTATGGTCGAGGAGGAAGAGGGTGGAGAGATCTTTGGCAAGATTGCTTAGCATTAATTTTAATGAATCCGAAAAATGTTCGAAATCTACTTCGCAATAATTTTTCTGGGGTTCGAATTGATGGTAGTAACGCTACAATCATTGGAGAAAAACCAGGTCAGTTTTTGGCGGATAGAAATAATATTGCTAGAGTGTGGATGGACCACGGAAGTTGGCCTTTGATTACTACCATGCTTTATGTGGATAAGATGGGAGATTATGAATTCTTATTTGAGAAACAATCATATTTTTATGACAAATTTACTCATTATACAAAAGTAGTTGATGATGGATTTAAAACATCAGATAATATCTTGAAGGATTGTAATTCATCGATATATTATGGAACCGTTTTAGAACATTTGATTATTCAAAATTTGGTTCCTTATTACAATGTTGGAAAACACAATAATATTCGAATAGAAGATGCTGATTGGAATGATGCGCTTGATATGGCTCACAAAGATGGGGAATCAGTTGCATTCACAGCTCTTTATGGGAGTAATCTCGTTTCGCTGGGAGATACTATTAAGAAATTAAGCGTTCTAGGAATTAATAGTATCGCTTTGTTTAAAGAAATAGATCCATTATTGCATGAATTTGATAATTCTGATATTTCTTTGAAAAAGAATGCATTAAAACAGTATTTCCGTTCAGTTGAAAAAAATATTAGCGGAAGTATTAAACATTATGACAGTATTGTTTTAGCGGATATATTAATAAGCAAAGGAAACCATCTATTATCTCAAGTTAGACAAAATGAATGGTTAAAAGGTAAGAATGGATCTTGGTTCAATGGCTATTACGATGGGGATGGTAATCAATTAGAAAGTGTTGATAAAGAATTAATTACATTGACCGGTCAAGTGTTTGCGATTTATAGCGGAGCGGCTTCCAATCAACAAATAACTGAAATCATCAAAAGCGTAGATAAATATTTATTGAAACCTGAGATTGGTGGATATATTTTAAATACAGACTTCAACGAAGTTAAAATGAATATGGGTCGCCTATTCGGTTTTGCATACGGCCATAAAGAAAACGGAGCTATGTTTAGTCATATGGCAGTAATGTATGCAAATGCTCTATATAAGAGAGGATTTGTAAAAGCTGGTCATAAGGTTTTAAATCTAATATATAAACATTGTTCAGATATTAATAAGTCGAAAATATATCCCGGAATTCCTGAATATATTGATCCGAATGGAAGAGGAATGTACACATATCTAACCGGTTCTGCAAGTTGGTTTATTTTGACAGAAGTAACCGAAGTATTTGGAATCAAAGCGAATATTGGAAAACTGATTCTTGAACCGAAGTTATTGCTAGAAGAATTTGATCAAAATAATGAAGCTAGAATCGATACACTAATCAATGGTAAAATGGTAAGTGTGACCTATTCGAATAAGAATCAATTGGAATATGGAAAATACAAAATCCTAGAGATTACTACAGTAAAGAGGAATATATATTTCGAAGAAACAAGCTATGGAGTTAAAATTGATAATGATTTTGAAGAAAATTCTTTAATGATAAGATTGGGATAAAAAAAACTAGGATTTCAAATCCTAGTTTTTATATATTACTACTTTGACAAATAAGCTTTTTGTTTCATTAAAAGGCCATTCAAACCACCTGAATTGTGTATGATTTAGAAGGGTTTCTAAATGGATTAGTCCATAGTCTCCCAGACCTAAGCCATAGGTGTTTTTGTATTGATTATATATACTTTCTATTTTGCTATTATCTTGAATATTTTTTGATAAGGAATCGTAAAAGTCAGTATTAATTTGCGCTTCAAAGATATCTGAGATTGCTATAAGTGTAGATTTTTTATTGAGCATTTGAAAGATATTCTTGTTAAAATTTTCAATCACAGAAGGCATTAAGCCAATAAGCCTTTCATTCATATGCTCTAAGAACTCTAAAGAAAAATTTAAATCCCTTAAAATAG